>JABBBW010000106.1:6906-12003 GCA_018607205.1 Opitutales bacterium
GCGCATTTACCGCTCTGATGATCGAGTGGGGGCAGCCATCGGGGGGTGCCTGAAAAATGTTTATGCCATTGCGGTTGGCCTATCTGATGGATTGGAGTTAGGAGATAATGCCCGTGCCGCATTAATTACTCGCTGCCTTAATGAAATGATCGAACTTGGTTTCCATCTCGGTGCAAAGAAGGATACATTTGTGGGCTTGAGTGGAGTGGGTGACCTTATTGCAACTTGTACGGGTGAATGGAGTAGGAATCGAACCTTTGGTCAATCGATCGCTCGTGGAAAATCAGCAAAGGCCATGATTGAGGGTCAAAAAACCGTTGTCGAGGGTTACTGGGCTACAGAATGTTTTTATAGAAAAAGTAAAGAAGCTGGTGCAACCGCCCCCGTTTTGGAACAAGTATATCGTACTCTTTACGAGGGGAGTGACCCGAGGAGTTCAGTAATTGAATTAATGTCTCGCGGGTTAAAAGCAGAAGGATCTTGATAAACTAATAAAGACCCATTCATGAATACAGCGGAACGTCCTAAGCTAAAAGCCCCAGGTGGTGTAAGCGAGCTGCTACTTCATTCGTGTTGTGCTCCTTGTGAGGGAGAGGTTTTGGAGACAATGCTTGAGTCTGGAATCAAGCCGACAGTTTTTTTCTACAACCCAAATATTCACCCCAAAAAAGAGTACGAACTGCGAAAGGAAGAGGATAAAAGATTTTGTGAGAAACTCGGTCTTGCCCATCACGACGGTGATTATGATGTAAGGAATTGGTTTGAGCGAATAAAGGGCATGGAGTGGGAACCTGAACGGGGAATCCGATGTACCAGTTGCTTTGATATGCGTTTTGAACGTACTGCTCTGTTTGCGAAAGAGCACGGGTTTAGAGTCTTTACGAGTTGCCTGGGGATTTCTCGCTGGAAAAATATGGCCCAAATTAATGGTTGTGGAGAACGGGCTGCGTCCCGTTACGACGGAATGACTTACTGGACTTACAATTGGAGGAAATGTGGAGGCTCGCAAAGAATGCTTGAGGTTTCCAAAAGGGAAAACTTTTATCAGCAGGAGTATTGTGGCTGTGTTTATTCTTTACGAGATACTAACGAATGGAGGATGTCCAAGGGACGAAAAGAGATAGAAATTGGTAAGAGTTTTTATGGTACTGAAACCAAGCAAGAATCAAACTCGTAATACTTCAGCTTATTTATTAATATGTTGAAATGATCAATTCTTCGGTTTGGCAATCCCTTCGTAACGAAGCTACTGCAGTAGCATCGCGGGAGCGCATACTTGCCAAGGTACTAACTGAATATGTATTAGAGCGGTCATCTTTAGAGGATGCATTAAGTTGGCGTTTATCTTCCCGCTTAGCAAAAGGTGCAGTTCCTAGTAATGATTTAAGGGAACTCCTGCTTCATGCTTACAACTCTGTACCTACTATTATTAAGTCAATCGAACGAGACCTCGAAGCAGTTAAAGAAAGAGATCCGGCATGCGATGATTTCCTTAGCCCCTTTTTATACTTTAAGGGATTTCAAGCTTTGTCTGCTTACCGAGTATCTAATTGGCTTTGGATAGAAGGTCGTAAAGACCTCGCTCTTTACCTGCAAAGTCTAATCTCGGTTGTCTATGGAGTTGATATCCACCCTGCTGCTTTAATTGGAAAAGGTATACTACTTGACCACGCCACTGGTTTTGTAGCTGGAGAAACTACCGTAATCGAGGACAATGTGTCTATTTTGCATGAAGTTACTCTCGGCGGAACCGGAAAGGATCGAGGTGACAGGCACCCCAAAATCCGTTCTGGTGTTCTCATTGGAGCAGGCGCGAAAATACTTGGTAATGTCGAGATTGGTGAAGGGGCACGGGTAGGAGCAAGTAGTGTGGTATTGGCAGATGTTCCTCCTCATGTATCAGTAGCCGGCGTACCATCGAAAATACTTGGCTCTTTTGCAGATGAATCGATTCCTTCTTTGGGTATGGATCATACCCTAATTAATATGAAGGTATATGAAGCGGGGGGAGGTATCTGAACCAAACTTCCTCATTTTAGCCCCAATGATTGACGAAAACGAATCTAGTATTTAAAAAAACAGATATGCCAGAATTATCTAATCCCGATATCGTTTCCTTTAAAAATGATGAACAAACTGGTGGAGTCTCAAGTAAACCAGTAGAAGATATCGAAGTAAAAGACGCCCAGATGATTTTCGATTCAGTTTGGCATGAACTGGAGAAGGAAGTTGGTGCGGAAAACCTCAAGTTTCCAGCAGAAATCTTCTGGCTTAATGGTGCTCCTGGTGCAGGGAAAGGTACACAAACCGCATTCATTATGGAGTTTCGTGACCTCACCGAGAGACCTATTGTGGTGAGTGAACTCTTACAATCCCCGGAAGCCAAGAAAAAGATTGATGCCGGCTTACTTGCCGGTGATCGCGAGGTTACAAAACTAGTACTCCGAGAATTACTTGATCCAAAGTACGAAAGTGGCGCAGTAGTGGATGGATATCCCCGTACTAAAACTCAGGTGGAGTGTTTAAAGCGTTTTCACAGACGATTAAGCGATTTGCGAAGCAAGTATCTAGGGACATTCCAAGAGTCACAGTTCCCCAAACCCCGCTTTCATATAATCATGCTCTTTATTGATGAGGATGAAAGTGTGCGCCGACAACTCTTGCGAGGAGAAAGGACAATTGCTCACAATAAAGAGGTTGAAGCCTCAGGGGTAGGCACCAAATGGGAGACGCGCAAAACAGATCTAGACGATTCATCCGCTCACAAACGGTACAAAACCTTTAAGGAATCCACTTACGATTCCTTAACCACACTACGCGAAGTTTTTCATTATCATTTTATTAATGCCCACGGGACCATTATTGAAGTTCAGCAACGTATTATTAGTGAGTTAAAGTATCAGAGTTCCCTCGAGCTTGATCAACCAACTTACGATCGAATATCCTCCATTCCCCTTGCTGAACAACTATCCTTGCACGCCAGGCAGATCTTGGTCAATCGTTTGGATTCTTATGAGAAATTTCATTGTGAATTATTTGAACAGGTGGTTGGTTTAATAAAATCAAAGTTCATTCCGATTGTTGAGAAGCATTCAATTTCGGGGTTAGCATACATCAACTCAGAGGATGCTGTACTTAATGATCCTCTAGCAATAGCAATGCTAATAGATGTTTTTACTGAGCGAGGGTTTACTGCAGTCGTGGATATTCGTAAGATGGAAGTCCCCGCAAGGATTGATCCAAAGTCATTCGAAATAATTAATAGGGTAAAAAATGTCTATCGTGTGAGAATTAATTTCTCTGGTTCGAAAATCCGTCGCGGTTAATCACACTTCACTTCTTTAATTCTTATACATATATGGACCCAAGGTATCATAAGCTTGCCAGTAATTTGGTCTCTCACTCGGTTAATTTATCTCCAGGCGAAAAGGTCCTCATTCATGCGTTTGATGTTCCTGAAGAAATTACCCTTGCCCTGGTGCGAGCAGTAAGGCAACTCCAGGCACATCCTTTTGTCCAACTTCAATCTGGTCGGGTTGAGCGAGAGTGTTTACTTGGTGGAAAGGTTGAGCAATTTGAAACATCCTTAAAGTGGGAACTTGAAAGAATGAAGGAAATGGATGCTTATATCGCTTTGCGCGGTTCATCTAATGTTTTTGAAACTTCAGACCTTCCTTCTGATGATCTACAGAGAGCCATGAAAACTCTCAAGCCAGTACTAGACTGGCGGGTAAATCAAACAAAATGGTGTGTTTTGCGCTGGCCAACCCCGTCAATGGCACAGCAGGCAAAGATGAGCACAGAAAGGTTTGAGGACTTTTACTTTAATGCCTGCTGTATGGATTATGCAAAAATGAGTTTGGCAATGAACGGTTTAGTTGAGCGGATGCGTAACGCCGACCAGGTTTCCATTTCCGGTCCAGGAACTGATCTAAATTTTTCAATTAAGGGCATTGACGCAGTCGGTTGTTCAGGAACTCACAATATTCCTGACGGAGAAGTGTTCTCATGCCCGGTGAGAGACAGTGTAGAAGGGTATATTACCTACAATGCCGACACCATATATCAGGGCACTTCTTTTTCCAATATTAGATTGTCTTTTAAAGATGGGCGAATTGTAGAGGCAACGGCATCTTCAAATGAAGATAAATTGAATGAAATCCTGGATTCTGATGACGGCTCTCGTTATATCGGAGAATTTGCCATCGGGTTTAATCCGATGATCAAAGAACCAATGCTGGATATTTTGTTTGATGAAAAGATATCTGGCTCTTTCCACTTTACTCCTGGCCAAGCTTATGAAGAGGCAAATAATGGGAATAAATCACAGGTTCACTGGGATATGGTCTGCGTCCAACGTCCGGAATGGGGAGGTGGAGAAATTCATTTTGACGGGGAATTAATTAGAAAAGACGGACTATTCATTCCCGATAACTTACAGTCACTCAATCCGGAAAATCTGCTGTCCAACGGTTAATCATTTTAAGATGGATCGCTTTATCGAGTCTCTACCTAAAACGGAGACTCATCTGCATATTGAGGGAGCAATACCTTGGGAACTCTTTGAAAATCGTTTTCCTGGAGAATTCCTTCAGGTTCCAGAGTTCAGGAAGCCCGACTTCCGCTATAATAACTTCCAACAGTTTGAAAAGATTCTAATTGATCATGCATTGCGAGTAATTAAGAGCCCTGAGGATTACGCAGAGATTGCGAAGATGCTGTTCGCCACGCAACTTTCCCAAAATATTGCTTATGTCGAACTAAGTTTTCATGCGGGCATGATTGAGTTCCTTAAAATCAGTGGGAAAGATATTATTCAAGCTATACGGTCAGTCGTGCCTGATGGCTTGGAGGTTCGTATTTTTATGGGTATGAGCCGGGATTCTTATTCTTCATTCCTTGGACCACTATTAGAAGAAGCAGTCGAGAGTTGGGAAGGTCTTTATGGCATCGATCTTCATGGACCTGAAGATTTACCCTCGAAAGATTGGATGCCTCGATTATGGTCCATTGCCCACGCAAATGGAAGAATGCTAAAAGCCCATGCTGGTGAATTTGGCTCTGCACAAAATGTCAAATGGGCGGTCGAGAGTCTTG
>JABBBW010000106.1:12013-15206 GCA_018607205.1 Opitutales bacterium
GGAGTAAAAAGAATCCAACATGGAATAAGTGCATCGGATGATGAAACTGTAATGGAATTACTTGTGGAGAAGGGTGTGGTTTTAGACCTTTGTCCAATAAGTAATTATAAATTACGGGTTTTTGATAATTGGGATGATTATCCAATTCGTAAGTTCTTAAACAAAGGAATTCGTTGTACGATTAGCACGGACGATCCTTTCTCATTTGGAAATTGCTTGAATGATGAGTACAAATACCTGGTTCGTTACATGGGCTTCTCCGCCTCCGAAATCGCGGAAATTGCCAAAACTGGCTTCGATATAGCTGACCTTCAGGATTATCAAAAGAAAGAATCGATGAATCAAGTTGATCATTTATTATCCCTGGAAAGAGGGAATGAATTGTAAATGAAAGACATCTTCACTTGCCCCGACAACCAAAGTGGTCGAGTAGACAAAATTCTTGCCGATAAGTATTCAGATTTTAGCAGGGAATTTATAAAACAATCTATTGAGGTTGGTAAGGTCTCTCATATTGATGGATCCCTCATCGTACCGAAGACCAAAATTAATTCGGGAGATCAATTATTAGTCGATTTATCTCGCCCGAAAATTAATGCACTTGAGCCATACAAATATGACCTATCCATCATCCATGAGGATGATCATATCCTTGTAGTCAATAAACCAACCGGTATGGTAGTACACCCAGGGGATGGGACCGACAATACAACCTTGGTTCACGCTCTTTTGAATCATTGCCCAAATGCGTTATCTCCTATTGGAGCACCGCTTCGTCCAGGTATTGTTCATCGGTTGGATAAGGAAACGAGCGGTATCATCTTGGTAGCTAAATCTGAAATGGCACACCTTTCACTCGCTGAACAATTCGCAGGTCGTAAAACGGGAAAGCTTTATCAGGCAATTGTCTGCGGAAAGGTCGGGAAATATGGGGAGTTTAATCAACCGATTGGACGCCACCCAAAGGTACGCGTGAAAATGGCAGTTTCCGAAAAAGGGAAGTCGGCCTGTACGAAATGGGAAAGACTAAGTTCTTTTGGTGATGAATTCAGCCATGTGAAATGTGAGATTTTGTCTGGCCGGACCCATCAAATAAGGGTTCATTTCTCTGCGGCCATGCACCCGTTAGCAGGAGATGTAACATACGGGTATAAACAACATAAGGCAAAGCCCGTCGTTTTCCCTCGGGTTATGCTTCATGCATGGAAGTTAAGTATTTTTCACCCAGGGCACAAAAAACAAGTAAGCTTTACATCTCCACCTCCTAATGACTTCGATCAATGCCTTGGCAAGTTAAAGGCATTAGTCGGCGAATAAATAGTTAGTCCTTATGTGTAAGGGTAGTGGTGATTCGGGAAAACGCATCATCCACATCGTCGACAATTTGAAAGAGTTCGACATCACCTGGTGAAATTACTCCCCATTTGATAAAATGATCAAAATTGATCAATCCATCCCAAAACTCTTTACCGTAAAGAAATACAGGTAGTTTCTTGTGCAGTTTATTTGTTTGAGCCAGGGTAAGGGTCTCAAATAATTCATCCATCGTCCCAAATCCACCTGGGTAAACGACTATGGCTTTCGCATGGTAAAGGAAGTAAAATTTCCGCAGGAAAAAGTAATGGAACTCAAAAGAGAGCTCAGGGTCAGCGTAAGAATTAACACCTTGTTCAAAGGGCAGGCTTATTCCTAGTGCAACGGATTTACCTCCTGCCTCCTTTGCGCCTTTATTTGCAGCTTCCATCATACCCGGACCACCACCTGAGCAGATAAAATACTTCTCATCTACTGGGTTGCTATCTGACCATTGAGTAAGCATACGAGATAAATCAACGGCATCGTCGTAGTATTTGGAAAGCCGAGCAATAGATTCTAACTTGCTCAATTTTTCAATCTCTTCATCGGATCGTTTTTCGCTACTTGGTAACTGAGAAGCAAAGTCCTTGAGTTCAGCCTTAGCTATATTATGAGGCTTCGGGCGGGCAGATCCAAAAAAAACAATAGTGTTATCAATTCCCTGCTTGGAGAGCCTATTCTCAGGTTCCAATAGTTCGCACAAGACACGGATAGACCGAGCATTATGACTGTTGAGGAAATTTTTATTATCGTAAGCTTTGGAGGGGTTATTTGTCATTCATTAGATCATGATAGGAGAAAATAAATTTAAAAGGTAAAAGAAAATATGGATTTGTGGTTAAAGTTATCATTTATAGCTCCGACTATGAATAGTAGCCACAGGGACGTGGCCTCCGAAACTTGATTCGATCCACAGGAGGTTGATTAGAATCAGCAAGTATTCCGCTACAGGAATCAAATTTCATTGCTGTGATTTATTTTAATAAATGTTCCCAATCTAAGTTAGCTGACCAGTTACCAAAACTTGGTAATCACTCGGAAAACCTCATTGAATTCCCTTCTCAAGATTCAGAGTTCATAAATGAAGAAGTAGGAAAGTGGGTGGATAAACTAATGAAGAATGAAGTCGAAGAATGGAGTTCCAACTCTGCATCACCTGACCATCTTGAAGAAGACATAGAAGTCAGTCAGAAACTCGCAGATCAACTAGTAAGGAAGGGAATCGTTTAGTCCTGTGTCCAAGTTTGCATTGCGTATTTGGGCAGTGGCATGGGTGTCCTTAACTTCCTGCTCCCCATCAATGGTCGAAGAACGACCCGAGCAAAACTCGACAAATTATCCGACAAGCTCTGAGCATGCCCAGCAGCAAATAGGCTCATTAGCAAACTTGTTTCAGAATAAGGCGGCAAACGAATCCAAAAAGGAGCAATTGCTTAAAGATTTCACCAAACCTTTACAATCCTATCCGTTGGTTGACGGATTACTTTATCGAAAGGGAATCCCGACCCCGTTTAGCGGAAGATTAGTCGAGCGTAACCCCCTAGGCATTTCAACACTTGAAGCATCATTTCTAGACGGTTATCCCCATGGCCAGCAAGTAAGGAGATACCCAGACGGCACCATCTCGATGGAAGCTATTTTCGATCGTGGGGTACTTACTGGGATAAAAACAAGATGGTGGAAGAATGGTCAAATACGGGAGGAAGAGTATTGGGATGGTGGGAATTACAGAGGCAAAAAAAGTTGGGATGATAATGGTAGGGTGATCAAGGAAGAGAGAGTTAGGTAGATCCTTTACCTTCCTTCGTGAACTCGGATATTCTGTCGAGATAACTAC
>JABBBW010000106.1:15216-15731 GCA_018607205.1 Opitutales bacterium
GTCTCCAACTCGTAAAACGGACAAGTTGGGTACCACATTGGACCTTTCAATATCCCGCCATGAATGAAAGATTAAATCCGTTACTTCGTCCGGACAAACTACAGCCAAAAACTTAGTCTTTTTCGCAGAGTTAGTATTTTTTAATAAATTCACTAACTCGTCTGTGCAGGCACTTGAGATAGTCTCGCGCACTTCGATTCCCAAGTTTAGCCCAGGCACCCAAAGGTCGACTTCATTTGCATTAAAATTTGATACAATTTTTAACTTCCTCCGCTTAAGCTTTTCTTCACAAATATGAATAAGATCAGAAATCTTAGCAGATTCCCCCTGAATAGATAGTTTCTCCTTTGAAACCAATGAATTGAGGTAGGAAAGAAGGTTTCCTTTGTGAAGCAATTGAACTCGTTCAAGCACAAACCCACGAATCGCTGGGTCAGGAAATAGCATTTCTAGCGTGGGCAAATCTTCATCATTAGCATTAATCTTTAACAGTTCCTGGTTTCGTTCATCGATGA
>JABBBW010000014.1 GCA_018607205.1 Opitutales bacterium
GCTATAAAATCTTCCAACACCTCTTCGACTACATCCAAAACATAGGACTTGTCCCTCCCTGCATTTCCAAACATTCCATACTTTCCTTGATTAAGCGTAATAATTGAGCCCACTACCTTGGGATCATAACCGTAAGCCTGACCCATTTTCTTACTGGACACCTTCACGCTGAAAGCTGTACCCGTTGAAAAGATTACTTATTTGATCTCCAAAAAAGTGGGGCGACAGACCGGATTCGAACCGGCGACCCCCGGCACCACAAGCCGGTGCTCTAACCAACTGAGCTACTATCGCCACAAAAGAAAGTCATAAATTACGAATTCATTCAGAATCGTCAATGGGAAAGCATGATGCTCAAAATTGATCCATCCTTGTTGACCGAATCCACGGACTGAGACATAAATAATTCTTTTTTTATTTCGTTATGCTCCAAGCTGGAATCCTAGGTTTGCCCAATGTGGGCAAAAGCACATTGTTTAACGCCCTGACCAAGACCCGCAAGGCGGAGGCAGCCAACTATCCATTCTGTACCATCGATCCAAATGTCGGTGTAGTCCAGGTGCCCGATACACGGCTCGAACCACTTGCCAAACTGGTTAATACATCCAGCCTGATCCCCGCGGCGATTGAGATGGTGGATATTGCCGGATTGGTAGCCGGTGCAAGTAAGGGAGAGGGATTGGGGAACAAATTTCTGGCAAATGTACGGGAGGTCGATGCCCTCGTCCATGTGGTCCGTTGTTTCGAGGATGAAGACATTATTCATAACATGGGCCGTGTCGATCCGATCGCAGATGCCGAAATAATTATGACCGAATTGATCCTTGCCGATGCAGATTCTGTGAACAGTCAGCATCAAAAGACCCAGAAAAAAGCCAGGGGCAATGATAAGGATGCTGCCACCAGTGTAGCCCTGCTCGAACGTTTAATCCCCCATTTAGACGAGGGAAAACCCGCCAATCTTTTACCAATGGACGAGGAGGAAAAGGAACGTTTGAAAACTTTTCACCTACTTAGTTCAAAGCCGATGCTCTATGCATGTAATTTAAAGGAGGACGAAATTGCCGATCCCACAAGCAACGGACGATTTGTGGCCTTTCAGGAATGGGCGGCCTCGCAACAGGATGCTGCATGTTGTGCAATATCGGCAAAGATGGAAGAGGAACTATCCGAATTGGCAGACGATGAGGCCCTGGAATATTTGGACGCTATGGGCGTGCAGGATTCGGGTGTTACCTCTTTAATCCAAGGAACTTATGAATTACTCGGATTGGCAAGTTTTTTAACTGCTGGAGAAATGGAAGCCCGGGCATGGACTTTTCGTAAGGGTATGACCGCACCGCAATGTGCTGGAGTGATCCATACAGACTTTGAAAAAAAATTCATCAAAGCAGAGGTGGTATCCTACGATGATTTAATTGCCACGGGAAGTATGTCTGCCGCCAGAGATGCGGGAAAGTTAAGGCTGGAGGGTAAGGAGTATGTTTTTGCCGATGGGGATGTTGTCCTCTTCAAATGCAATGCCTAAAACCTGCCTTCTTCGGGTTGCCTGTACCCCACCCTTTTATATTCTGTAATTTATACATGCCTTCTGTACTTCATACCAGTCTTTGGAGACCCGCTTCTTTGCTCGCGGGTATAGCCATGCTATTTTCTTCCTGCGGGGAGGATCCAGAGGTGCGTTCTTACACTGCTGCCAATCATTATGAGGGCCCCGTGGTGTCCTGGGAGTTACCCGAGCAGTGGGGAGAAAACCCTGGGATGTCAGGAATAATGGCCGGTTCCTTTCATGTAAAAACTTCCCTGGGGCCAAGGGGGCGTATTGGAGTGATGCCCTTTCGGGAATCTGTGGAAACTACGCAAATTGTAAATATGTTTGCCCGTGAACTGGGACATCCCGATTACAATGAATCGAGCGTGCAACCATTGGTAGCCCGTCAAAAACTAGGTGATCGATCTTTTGAAGTTATCCGTCTCGAGGACATGAGTGGGGAGGAAGAACCCCCAAGAACTGCCCTGCTCGCACTTTACAGGCACAATGCCCAGACTTGGTTATTTCCCTTTATTGCCGACCGTGCATTGATCGATGAGGAGTTGGACAATTTTTACAGCTTCTTACAATCCACCACCCTGCGGGCAGGAAAGGAACCGGTACGGGCTATTGCCCCCAGTCTGCCCCCAGCCCAAGCTACCAGTTCCGGACATCAACCAACCTGGGATGCGCCGGAACATTGGGAACGCAAGCCTGCCACCCAAATGCGTGTGGGCAACTACTCCGTAAGCAACAAGGCGGGCGAAGCCCTCGATTTTTCAATCACTTCCTTTCCCGGTGAGGTGGGGGGCATTCTTGCCAATGTAAACCGGTGGCTCGGGCAAGTGGGCATGAGCCCAACAGATGAGCAGGGACTTTCCCAATACCTGAGTGATCGTATGATTGATGAAAAACCGGCCAAATTAGTGCTGGCAGAATCGGACGAGCAAGCCCTTTATGCAGCCATTCTTTTGCACAAGGGAAGGTCGTGGTTTTTAAAGTTGATGGGAGATGTCAATTTAGCCCAAACAGAAAAGGAAAACTTTCTCGGTTTGATCGATTCTTTCTGCCTGGGAGACCATTAAAATATTTACCTCTTTTTTCCATTCGATGCCTGAAAAACCAAAAAAATCAATATCCTCACTGAGTGAGCGTAGAAAGCGTTTTGCCTGGTTGATCCCATTTGCCAATTTACGCATCACCCTGACGCTGCTCAGTTTCTCGATGATTCTAATCTTTGTGGCCACATTGGAACAGGTACGCATTGGCATACGCGGTGCCCAGGCTGAGTTTTTTGAATCGATGTATGGAATTTGGCATTACCCCGAACAGTTTTGGGGAGGAGAGCTCCTTAATCCATTACCCATTCCCATACCTGGTGGATACCTTCTGGGTGGTTTACTCATCCTCAATTTACTCGCCGCTTTTATTACCCGTTTTCAATGGACAGGAAAAAAGATGGGCATTCAATTCATCCACCTGGGAATCATTATGCTTTTGGTCGGGCAGCTCGCCACTCAGGCAATGCAGGAGGAATCCCGCATGCAAATAAACAAGGGGGAGTCGAAAAATTACCTCGAACGTTTTCATGGAGTGGAGCTTGCTTTTATCGATGTGACAGATGCCCAGACCGAACGGGTGGTCGCCCTGCCCGAAGCCTTATTGGAACAAGGCGGCCTGCACTATTCGGAGGACTTACCTTTTAAAGTGCGGGTGTTGGACTTTGGACCAAATTGCGAATTTAATTCCCTGCCCCCAGCCAACAAAGCAAAGGGCCCGACAGCGGGTGTGAATCGTGGAGTTATTCAATCTGCAAATTTGGAAATCCGTCCAAAGCCGGAGGATTTTAGCAGTGAGGGAATGAACTTTGGGTATGTGGTTTTTGAATTGCTCGATGGAGCAGAAAGTATGGGCACATGGGCAGCCATTTCGCACCCTGCGGGCAATCATTGGTGGGCCCAGATAAATCCAAAAATGGGAGATCTTGCTTTTCAACCAATCCGTACAAACGGTCGTTTATGGGGGGTGACCTTACGTCCGGAAAGAGAGTACCTGCCCTACTCCATAGAGTTAATTGGGATAGCCAATGAATTTTATCAGGGCACGGACATTCCTTTTAATTTCGAAAGCGAAATTGTATTAAATATGGAAAAAAACCAAAGTAGGCGGGCATTAGTATATATGAACACCCCGCTGCGCCATGAAGGCAAAACTTTTTACCAGTACCAAATGAACAAATCAGCGGACTATACCGTTTTTCAAGTGGTACGCAATCCGAGCTGGTTGGTTCCCTACATAGCATGCATACTGGTTTCGATCGGTCTGCTCTGGCAATTCAGTTTTCATTTGGTGCGCTTTCTCAATAAAAATTCCGGTGCCAACCGGGCAACTGTATGAAGGAAAAGAAAAAATCCACCCGTTTACGCATCCTAAGCTGGTCGCTTGTTCTTTGCGGACTATATTTTGTATTCCTTCCAAACAAATATACCAGTTCCTCGTTTTTTGATTTTTTCAAAGGGGAACCAGTCGGGGTTGAAGATTCAATAAACCTCGATGCTTTTTCGCGAATTCCAGTATTGCGGGGCGGACGGGTAAAACCAATCGACAGTGTGGCCCGCAATACTTTGCTCGTATTGCGCAATAAACGAACCGCACTTGATAGCAATGGGACAAAGGTACCAGCGATTAAATGGTTGGCTGACTTGTTATTTACTCCGGAACGGGCAGATGCCCACAAGACTTTCCTGATTGATCATGACCAAGTGCTTGGACTGATTGGTAAAAAACTGGCAAGCGATGGAAAGTATTTTTCCTACCTCGAACTCGAACCCTTTGTGGAGGAAATTGAAAAGAGTGCTCAAGATGCCAGTAAGTTGGAAAGAGAAGAACGCAATTATTTCCATCAAAATATTATCGAGCTTTATCATGGGCTCGTGCTCTACCGGAATTTAAAAACCACCCTGGCTCCCCCCCCTCATGCCCCCTCCTCTGCGGTGCATGACCATAGCCGCCTATCTCCCCTCTTTTACAATGCGGAGACGGATAGCGGACGCAGTGATGAGTATAAGCGCTTCCGCAAACTGACGGCTGACTTGGCAAACAACCCAGACAAGGTACGAATGGGAAACAAGGAGGCGATGGGTCCGTTGATGTATTTCATCGATTATTATGCCCGATATAATTTATATGCAGAATTCTTCCCCCTTCCACCCGAATTTGGAGAGAGCGGCGGGAAATGGCGTAAGATTGGAGAGTCCCTCGTGGGCACAGAACCATTGGAATCCAAGGAAAAAGCAAAGATTGATCCGGCTCGCTTCATTTCCACGGTCCAGGCACTGGTAGCCAGCTCAGATGCGGACCTGCCCGATCAAATTAAAAGCATCAGGCAGAATCTGAAAATGGATCCTAGTGCCCTTTTTGCCGCTCAGTATGCAGAGGCCATCAAATTAAGAAAAGGAATCGATCCAATTATCGGAAACTATGAGCAATTAGAAAATGCTTACCAGACTGGAGATGCCCAAACCTTTAATGAGTCAGTCGAAAAGATCCGCGCAGAAATAAGCAAACGGGCAGAGGCAGATATATCCACAATTGCATTTGAAAAGACTTACAATGGATACGAACCGTTTTACCGAAGCTCCATCGGCTATTTATGGATTTTTCTCATAGCCTGTGTATCCTGGCTGATCTCGGCTTACTTAAAACCTGGACAAGCACAAAGTGGCGCTGCCAAGGCCTTATTGAATTGTGCATACCTGCTCACCGGCTTGGTATTAATTGCCCATACTTTTGGCTTGGTTGGCAGGATGTATATCGAGGGGCGCCCCCCGGTGACCAACCTCTATTCCTCCGCCCTGTTTATCAGTTGGGGAGCGGTAGTATTATGTTTTTTGACCGAGAAATTCTTAAGGCTTGGTATTGCATCGGCCATGGGATCGCTGATCGGGTTTGGTGGATTGGTGGTTGCACACAACCTGAGCATCGATTCCTCACTCAATCCATCCGGTGACACCATGGAAATGATGCGAGCAGTACTCGATTCTAACTTCTGGCTCGCCACTCATGTGGTTACCATAACCATTGGATATTCCACTACCTTTCTCGCTGGATTCCTCGGAATTGCCTATGTATTCTCCATGCTTTTCAGAAAGCTCACACGATCGAAGAACAAGGGAAAGGACTTAGACCGCACTCTGGTGTCGATGATTTTTGGGATTACCTGTTTTTCCTTATTTTTTAGCCTGGTAGGCACGGTGCTTGGAGGAATCTGGGCAGATCAGTCATGGGGAAGATTCTGGGGCTGGGATGCCAAGGAAAATGGTGCTTTGTTGATTGTTATCTGGAACGCAATCATCCTCCATGCAAGATGGGCAGGCATTGCCAAGGTCCGTGGTCTTTCTGCTCTGGCGATTTTTGGAAATGTGGTAACCGCATGGTCTTATTTTGGGACTAATATGTTGGGTGTGGGGCTACACTCCTATGGATTTATGGACAAAGCATTTGTGCCTCTGATGGCTTTTATCGGATCGCAATTGGCAATTATCGGACTGGCCTACCTTCCTGCCCTCTTCTCGTTATTTTTCAAAGCCAGCCCCAAGACTGCTTAGATCGAGTACCGGCCAATTTTCTCAGAACTGAGGAATTCAATGCTCAATCCCTAGGTGCTTCGCTTTTTTTCTGACCGTGCGCCATTGCTTTTCCCAAATCGAGTATAAATCGTCGCATTTCTCAAGGTAGGAATTCTTTTGTTCAGTTGTTAAATTGCCTGCTTCATGAGCAGAACGGATGATTCCCCTGAGAGATAAGTCTTTTCGTGGATGTATAACATGGGGTGGTTGTTTTTCCCGAATCATTAAGTATTTCTTTTGTTCAAAATTTTCGAGCAGTTCCTGGTTGGCAAGTTCAAGATACTGTTCGATCCGGGAACCAAAGTCCTGATCGTAGGTACGAAATTCTTCATAGCGGTCAGCACTGGTAAAGAAACCATCCGACTGCATAGGTTTACAACCCACATAAAAAAAAGTGATTAAAAAAAGGAGATAACTTACAATCGAATTCCTCACAGTATAAGACTTGGATGAAACAGGGACGGGAGCGATTTCAATCGCTCAAAATCTCAATTTCTTTGGGCTCGTCGGGGTGTACGATCGATTGCCGACCGAACGGTTTTAAAAACTTCATCAATGGAGCGTCCAAAACAACAGGGGAACGGAACAGGCTGGTCGGCAAGGCCGCGTTCTTTTCGGGCATATTCTTTAAATTCTACAGCCAAGAGTTTTTTCCCAGTAAATTCAACAATTTGAAAATCCTGAATTTCATGGTGGGCAAAAGATTGGTGACGGAACCAACCTCGCAAGGAATACCCATTCCGATCGATCTTTAAACGCGACCATTCAAATATTTGATCCAGTAAACTAAGCACACTTACCAAGGTCATAAAGATTGTACCCGCCCAACTAAACAAGGCACCAAAATACCCGACAAAGGAAAAAAAGATCGCGAGCACAAAAAGAAACAGAGTGAAACATGCCTGCCTCCACCAAACAGGTTTAATAACAATGACCTTGTCCGAAGAAAGCTTATTCAAACGACTATTCCCCCAGAGCGATCATACGAGCGGATGGTCAAAGCGGACGGAGTGTAGGAAAGAGAATGGTGTCGCGAATATTGGCCGCCTTGGTCAGAAAAATGACAAGCCGATCGATCCCCATACCCATACCACCAGCCGGGGGCATTCCGTGTTCCAATGCGAGTAAAAAATCGTCGTCCAATTCCTGAGTCTCTTCGCCGACCTGTTTAAGAAAAGCCTCCCTCTGTAAACCAGGATCATTTTGTTCGGAATAAGCAGGGGCAATCTCCTGGCCGTTTATACAAAGTTCAAACACATCAATGGTTGAAGGATCAGACTGAGTAATTTTGGCAAGTGGGCAAAGTTCCCTGGGAATGTGAGTAACAAAAGTGGGTTGAACCAAGGTGTGCTCGATTATTTTTTCGAACACATCGTTGGTGACCTCAAAATCTTCCATCTCAGGATCGACTTCGATTCCAAGTTGTTTGGTTTTTTGCAGTTTTTCAGATTTAGGAAGATCAAACCAATCCTCCCGACCGACCGCATCTATAATTAAATCTTTATACTTTGCTTCGCGCCATTCCCCAGAAAGGTCGATCACCTCGCCATCCGGGCGTTCCATCTGCAAATTACCCAATGCTCGCTGGGCGACTTGTTGGATTAGAGAACGGGTAAGCTCCATCATACCACGGTAATCGGAGTAAGCTTGATAGGCCTCGAGCATGGTAAACTCAGGATTGTGCCTACGGGAAAGTCCCTCATTACGAAAAACCCGGCCGACCTCAAAGACGCGATCAAACCCGCCCACTAACATACGCTTTAGATGGAGTTCCAAAGCAATACGCATGTTAAAATCGCAATCAAGGGCATTAAAATGAGTGCGGAACGGACGGGCCGCAGCACCTCCGGAAACCGACTGTAACATCGGAGTTTCGACCTCAATAAAATCCCGCGACCACATAAATTCGCGAATTTCTCGAATAATCTGGCTGCGGGTTTGAAAGCGTTGGCGTGACTCATCGTTTACCACGAGATCGAGGTAACGTTGGCGGTATATCTGATCGTTATCACTTAGCCCATGCCATTTTTCAGGCAATGGACGAAGGGCCTTAGTCACCAAACGGTATTCCTTTGCCCGAACCGTGACTTCTCCTGTTTTGGTACGGAAGAGCGGTCCACGTACTCCGATAAAATCTCCTAAGTCCAATTTTTTAAAAGTGGCGTACTCATCGTCTCCAATTTCATCCCGGCGGACATATGCCTGTATTTTACCCTCGCGATCGAGCAGTTTCAAAAAGGCCGCCTTTCCCATTAGGCGAAAGGCGACAATTCTACCAGCCACTGAGACCTCAGGTCCTAACTCCTCTTCTTCACCAAGCATTCCTACCGCCTGTTTGGAAGCATGAGTTTGTTCCCAGTTTGCTTGAAAAGGATCTTTTCCGGATTCGCGCAATACATCCAATTTTGCTTGGCGTACCGCCACTTGATCGCTTCCGTCCAATACCTCTTGGTCGGTAGGGTTTTTCTTTACCTGGTCGCTCATTTTAAAGTGTTAGACTATGACGGCCACACCCTCAAGTGACAATGGAAATTCCCTAAAGGTGGAAATAGGTTGGTACTCAGGTGGGAACTTTTGCTAAAACCGGACGAAACCCAAGGTTACGAAAACGATGATTCAGGGAATTGGTCGATCGTGAGGCAGACTCGCATTCGGAGGCAGGTTTCATATACGCCCCGCCCCGGCTTATTCGAAATTCATCCTGTTCGGAATCATTGAGTAAGGTATTAACGAAAGAATTCCCCACCCATTCCCGGACATTGCCATAAACATCGAAAAGCCCCCATGGATTTGGTTTTTTTAAACCGACTGGGTGCAACCTCTTTTGACTGTTCCCACGAAACCATCCGTGATCCTGCAGTTTATCTGCCTGAGCCCCAAAGTAATAATCTGAAAGTGTGCCAGCCCGGCATGCATATTCCCACTCCACCTCCGTGGGCAGCCTAAACTCATAGTTTTCTGGAAGTTTGCCTTCTCCCTTACTCAAAATGGTTAGTGCCTTACAAAAGGAAACAGCATCAAGCCAGGAAACATTATTTACCGGCAGGTTGTTGAAGTCCCCACTAATCGAAGAATCATAATAACTTGGGTTACTTCCCATTACCTTGTTGTAGAGTCCTTGGGTAACTAAAAATCTCGCCATCCAGAATCCATTTTTTACCCGAACGGTTTTACTTTCATCGGAATAGGGAACCTTGAGCGAGATCTCTCCTCCTGGAATCCATGAAAAATCTCCAGCACTTGCATCCTTATACAAATCGCCAGCACTATGGGAAGACTCTTTCTCAAGATTAACCTCAACCTTTACCGCAAATGGATGCCTAGTCGAACCAGCACTCTTGGATGGTTGTGCTTCAGGCTCTTGCATTTTTTTAATTAAAACCTGTTTCCTCCCAGATAGCTTAGAACGTGGGATTGCTTCAGGTTTTGAGGTATTGGACCTTAAAAGTTGGCGCTCTCTGGATTTCTCCCAAAAATCCCAAAGTATTTTCCCGTGATCCACCACTTCTTCTCCATTATCAACCAGTTCAGATTGAAAAGAAACAGGAGCATCCATTTTTTCAAAAATGGCTTCCAATGCTTTATCTTTCCAATTGGCATCCTGCAGAAAAACCGATTGGAACTGTTGAAGGCATAATGCAAGTCCAGCCGGCAAAGTGGTTTCTTCCACATAAACCGTAAGAATTTCCTTATTTTCACTAAGTGCGTAACCAACCTCACTTTTGACATAACGGGAATCAACCGATCTTGGAGAAATGAAAACCAAGAACAAAGAAGATGCCTTGATTGCATGGGCAATTTCCTCCACCCATTCGCCCGCTGGTTTGATTCCTTCATCGTACCAGATATTAGCCCCTCTTTCGTTAAGTTTTCGCATAGCGTTAAAGACCATGACCTTGTCAGCATGGGCATAACTGACAAAAGTGTATGGACCTTCGCCCGAATAAGCGTCAAAGGGGGGAGAAATCCCAAGTGCTTGCGAGGATGACTGCATAAGGGGGATCCGCTAGTAACCTTTTCTTTGCAGAATATAAACCGGGTAAGCACCAAAATCTTTGGCTAACTCAAGGTTTCCAGCGTATTCAAAATCAAACTCTCCATAACGATAAGATACAAGAGCAGCAACGGTTTCAGATACGAAAACAGAGCCTGGAAGAACAATAGGTTCTATTCGGGCGGCCTGATTAACATGACGCCCAAAGAAATTTCTCTTTTTTAAAAGAGGGTCAAACTCTTCGTAAACCGGTCCGGCATGCATCGATATACGTACATCCAAATTCCCACTTCCTGAAAGTTCTGGCCAATTTCCATTTCCAAAAAAATCACGCATATTCATCGCCAATTTTAATGCGTCATTCAAATCATCAAAGACGGCAAAAAAACTGTCTCCCCAACTATTCACAAATTCGGGCTTACAGTTTAATTCCTTGATCATATTGGCGACACCTCCATGAAAAACCTCCACAAACTGAGCGGTTAATTCTTCGTTTACCCGGGTGAACGATTCAACATCCGCAAAGAGCATAGTCTTAACAGAACGTAGAGCGGTTACGGTATCACCAAAACTTTTAACGAAGATCGGCTTGGTATCTCCTTTGGGAATAGGGGGCTCATCTATTTGATCAAGCAACGCCAAGACATCATTTGAATTGATAATCTGGGGCTCTTGAAAAGTATCTTTCCAGGAATTCGCCACTTCTGATGTCCCCCCCTCCTGACCTTTCTTACCATCCCAGAACAAAAGTAAATCGGGCACCTCATCCAATCCGCGACTGCGCATAGCTGCGAAACCAAGCATGACATCATTACAAAAGGAGAATAATCCATCATCTCCGTAGTACCCCTCGTTAGTTACATAGTGTACCGAAGTGGCGTCGTCCAAAACTTTTTCAAACCGCGCCACCCAATCCCCACCACCCCGAGCCACACTGGTTTGAATAAACTCGTCCTTTGCAAATGGGAGAAACACATGAGTTTCTCCACCACGCTCGGCCATAGCCTCCAAGAAAATAATATCAGTTCCACAGGCCGCGGAACTGTAGCCACAAGTCGCACCTAAAAAATCGAGTTTTTCCTCAATCTTAGCCCGCACGATTTGTTCAGCCTCTTGGGGAAATCTGCGACTCTTACCTGGAGTATCGATTAAATGACCAGAACAGGCAATGATTCCTAAAGTTGGAAAAGCTTGGGTAATTTTTTGACGAATATTTTCGTCCTCATAAAGCGAACTGATTTGTAGGGCCTGCTTACGAGTACTGGCGATATAGGATGGTTTAGCGTCAGTTAAATCTACCGCCAATGCGTAAGCGTCAAGGGCCTCATCTATATTCCCAAGTAAAAGAAAGGCTTCGGCCTGAGTCGCCCTGACCCAGTAATTGTCTTCATCCTTTTCAAGGATTTTTAAACACATTTTACCGGCCGTTGCGGCATATTCGCGGGCCTTTTCGTAGTTCATGCAAACGAAATTCATGAAGGCAATATTTATGCAAGGATAATAAAGGTTGTCTGCATCCCCTCCATTAGGATCCATTGACTTTTTCCCTAAGTATGCCTGTTCGTATCGAGCGATTGCCAAGTCAGCATACTCTTGCTTCTTTGAGGAATTATTCGTGTTCTCACAAAGGTCTTTATAAGCACTGGCAAGCAAGCTCTGTGTCTCCACATCATTAACCCCTGAAGATACAAGTTCTTCGAGGATTAAAGTAGCAGTTAAAGGGGAACCAGCCTTACAAAGTGCATGAGCTGCCCGCTGAGCTAAGGATTTGTGATTTGGATGAAGTTTTAACCCTGCCCTTGCCACATCATGGGCGAGCAAAAATTCACCCACTTGCACCATTCTCTCACACAGTTTAAGAAAAGCTTCAGGATTAGCACGATCACGATCAAAGAGACGCCATTCTCGTCGAAGACTTACTGAATTCCTCTTTGCTAACTGAGACATAATCTCAATTGCTAGAGGTTTCTCGTTAGGAATACGAGTAAATTTCCCCAAAAAGAAAATTTACATCTTTTCGTAACGGGTACGCAACATTTGAGTGAAAGCGGCAACTTTACGAGCCTCACGATTCTTATCAGAAGGCTTCGTGAAGTATCGTTTGGCACGAACATCACGAATAGTGCCCTCTCGATCCAGGGCCTTCTTGAGACGACGGATCGCACGATCCATGGGTTCACCTTTGCGTAGTTTAATTTCGATAGACATAATTTTAAATCAAACATTGGATAGTATATTGAGCCTGGGATTCGTCAAGTCGGAAGGCTAATTCTTACGGCCATATTTTCTTTCCACTGGAGGATCAGGGGCAAAAACACGAATCCTTACCCCCTTTACACAAGGACGATTCCTCCAATTTGAAAAGCTTTCCAATCCAAACTTAAGCCTAAAACGATCATCCAATTGTACGACCATTCCGTCTCCTTCCTCCTTTTCTGCAAAAGCTACACTCACCTTTGCACTGCCGATACCCCGCTCGCTTTCCTTGTGCAAATCAATTAAAAAATCTGCAGCATCTGTATGAACTGGATCGATTAACCAGGTAGATTCATCGATGATTTTACCCAGGCAACCGTCGATTGTTTGAACCTTGTCCACGCTGATACGGATTTCTCCGTCTTTTACCGAGGCTACTCCAGTTACCACCATGAGTTCGCCGTCTGCCAAAACTTCTCCATATTTCGTGTAAGCTTCCGGAAACATCGGAAGAGATAAATCCCGTTCCTTCGCCAAAAGGTTAAAACGTGCCCAAGGCTTAGCATCTTTCTTCGTGTATCTCCGCTCTACGTCGGAAACCACCCCACATAAACGAAAAGATATTTTTTCGGTCAGGTTTTCTAAATCTTCATAGCGAAGGGTATCCACTAAGGGCCCCAACCCCATTAAAGTATCCACTGGATGGCCGGATAAGAAGAAACCCAGAAGTTCTTTTTCAAACTTCAATTTTTGTAGGTTGTCCATTTCCGGAACAGCGTGATTTCCATTGGGACCAAAGTTTTCGGATGAAGGTTCATCTGTCTCCTCTTCCCCACCCATCATATCAAAAAGATTTGCCTGTCCGGCCTCGCGATCTTTTCGGCGTAATTGAGCCTCGCCCATTGCCCTGTCCAAATCGGATAGCAGGGCTGCTCGGTTTTGATAGAGGGCATCAAACCCTCCGGTTTTGATCAAACTTTCCAAGACCCTCTTGTTTAAGGCTTTTCCATCCACCCGCTCGACCAAATCTCCAAAATCTGCAAATGGCCCATTTTTTAAACGTTCCTCGACAATTAATTTTCCGGCAATATCCCCCACCCCCTTGACTGCGGAAAGTCCAAAACGAATCGATCCCAATCCATCTCCCTCACCATTTAATGGAGTAAAATTCTCCCCTGATTCATTCACATCGGGACCAAGCACTGATATACCCATATCGTGACACTCCCCAAGAAAGTGAGAAAGTTTTTCGGAATTTCCAAGTTCGCAAGCCAATACTCCCGCCATAAAGTCAACTGGATGATTGGCTTTCAGGTAAGCGGTTTGATAACTTATCATCCCATAAGCCGCAGAGTGAGACTTATTAAATCCATAACCGGCAAATTTTTCTAAAATATTGAAGATATCGTTGGCCTTTTTGGATTCGATTTTATTGACCTCCTTGGCACCCTTGACAAAAATTTCTCGCTGTTTGGCCATTTCCTCAGGCTTTTTCTTGCCCATCGCACGACGCAAAATATCAGCACCACCAAGGGTGTATCCAGCAATCCGCCTTGCCGCCTCCATTACTTGCTCCTGATAGACCATTACTCCATAGGTTTCAGCACATACATCCTCGAGCAATGGGTGAGGGAATTTAATCGTGGATGGATCCTCCTTGCCCTTTATATAATCGGGTATCCAATCCATTGGCCCTGGCCGATAGAGGGCGATAAGGGCGATAATTTCATCGACATTAGAAATGGTCATCTGCCGGCATAGCCGGCGCATTCCCTCGGATTCCAATTGAAAAACTCCGATGGTCTGTGCATCGTTAAGAAGTTTGAAGGTTGGCTCGTCTTCGAGAGGGACTCCCGTTACCCGAAAATCCTCCAAGCCCTCTTTTTTCCGAATATGAGCCTCGGTTTCAGAAATCACCGTGAGTGTTTTCAATCCCAAGAAGTCCATTTTTAACAGGCCCAATTCTTCCACCGGATCCTTGGGATATTGGGTGGTGAGAATTCCATCTTGCTTGGTCAATGGCACAAGTTCCTTGAGCGGGCGGTCAGCAATAATGACTCCGGCGGCATGTGTACCTGAATTGCGGACCATTCCCTCGATCACTCGGCCGGTATCAACAATCTGTTTAGCAATGGGATTATTTTTATATTCCCCCGCAAGTTCCGGACTCTTTGCCAATGCATCCTCTAATGAAATATTGAGGTCGTCGGGAATCATTTTGGCCAACTTATCGGCCTCTGCATAGGGAAGATCCCTCACCCGGGCAACATCCCGAATGACCATTTTTGCACCGAAAGTACCAAAGGTGATAATATTGGCCACGCAGTCACGGCCATACTTGTCCCGGACATACTCGATCACCTCTCCTCTACGGCGCATACAAAAGTCGATATCAAAATCGGGCGGAGAAACCCGTTCCGGATTGAGAAACCGTTCAAAAAGTAAGCCAAAGCGCAGAGGATCAATATCAGTAATACCCAACACATAAGCCACAAGACATCCCGCACCGGAACCACGCCCCGGTCCCACCGGTACCCCTTGTTCACGAGCCCAGTTCATAAAGTCCGCAACGATAAGAAAGTAATCGTTAAACCCTGTCTTACCGATAACTCCGAGTTCGTAGTCCAAACGTTCGCTTAATTCCTTAACCTGAGACTCCTCTTCAGCCCGTTCGGAAGCCTCTTCGTAAGTAACCTCATATCTTTGATGGA
>JABBBW010000197.1:0-8614 GCA_018607205.1 Opitutales bacterium
GAATAATTCCTCATTGGGCAAGATTCGAGTACGCAGGCGTACGCGGGAAAAAGGAAGGGGGATGACAAATTCGTCCCAGGACTTCAGCCGGATTGCTCGACCATAAGAGAAGGAAACCAGAGCAACTGGGGAACGACTTGCCCGGGCAACAAGTAGACCTCCCGATTTTGCTTCATATTTTGGTCCTCGCGATCCATCCGGAGTGATGCCCGCATCATGACCATCTTTGACCTTACGAATGAGATCCCGCGTGGCTTGAGCCCCACGACGATTCCGAGATCCACGAATTGCCCGGATTGCCGCCCATTTATAAAAAGTTTCCAACCAGGCACCATCCCGACTCCCACTGATTAATCCATAAATCCTCTTACCTTTCCGGAAACGCTGGTGCCACTCGCCCGCAAGAAACAACCGATTATGCCAAAGGATGACGGTCACAGATTCGGTAATTTTTTGAAATTCCTCCCGACCGTCCTCATCATGGTATTGAAACCGAATCGACATAGTCCACAACCGGTAGAGAATACCAAGTGGAGAAAGAAGAGTTTTAAGACCGAAGGATTGATGGTGGGGTGCTTCGTTTTCCCCTCCCTGGGGTGGGTTCATTCGTTAGAATCTTCCCTCGATTCCCACTTCAATGGCGTGTGCCGGCACTTCGTCCTCATAAAGGTAACGGTAGCCTAAACTAAGTGCGAAGTTGTCAATCGGCGTCCATGTTGCTCCAAGGCCTAAAGTGGCAAGGAAGAAGGGATCCAAGCGCGTACGGTCTGCTCCGGCTGACAGTGCGGGAGCAAAATCCTCAATTACCGACACCCCATACCCCAAACCAATGGTTCCATAAATACCAAATAAGTGGGTAAAAGAATGGGTGTAACCGCCCTCAATAAACCCGGCTATCGACATCGACTTACTTCCATCTGCAAAAGGCTCATCATTTCCGCCATTTGTTTCAAAGCTTTCAGAATCGTGCTTATTTTGACGATATAACATTCCTCCTCCCAGCTTCCATGATTTCCATTTATAACCAGCAGATAGAGTAACTGCCATACCCTCCTTGTACACGCGATGCTTAGACTTGGATGGGCTCTGATGCGATGTTTGCTTTTTGTAAGGAAAAATAACACTTGGGCGTATGATCAAATAGCCTCCAAAATTAGATCCCCCAACAGATTCGTGAGAAGCAGGTTCGTCCCATTTATTTTCATTCAGGTCGTCTGTGCGACCTTCTTCAACAGCATTTGTTGGAAACTCGGAGCCCCTTAACCCCTGTTCCTCCTGAGGAGGTGTGGCCTTGGGCTCATCAACACGAAAGGCGAGTTGGTTTGAACGACTTTGAAAGCTTGAAGCGGGTTTTGTGGAAGGAACAATCGATTCCACTTCGGGCATGGGCTCGCGGTACTTTCTTTTAGGGTAGGAGATTTTTTCTTTTTCACCGAATGGAGATTGATGAAGTTCATCTGCGGATCTTCCGTAAAAAATTTGTTGAAATTTATCCTGCAGGCTGTGTAACCGTTCGGAATATTCGTTCATTTCTCCCTTCATCGAACGAATGCGCTCTTGCTGGTAATAACTCTTGCTCTCCACATCCTGGAAATAGTCCTGCACTTTTCTCGCACCCAAGCCATTAGAAGATTGAGCAAACCCGGTCGAGTTGGCCCAAAGAAGGAAAAAAAGGACTAGTGACAATGATTTCTTCACATTAGATAGAGTAATTTTTTATTTAAAGCCGGATACTTTTCTAAGCAATACTAATGATTCGGTTTAGGTGAGCTTGGTTGAATGCCCCGAGGTCTAACCTGGGCTGAAATACGCCAGCACAGGAGGTGAAAAACGCCAAAGTAAAGACCGTTAACCAACCAGGCTCCATAAAAGGCGGTTCGTAATCCCTCTTCCCTCCGGTGTCCCCTTCGATGTCCAGCCAAGTTAGCTGCCCGGATCTCATCAAGAGACAAAGGAAGTCGGGCGTCCCACAATTTAGGAGGCAATTGCTTTTCTCGGATAAATTCTGGAATCTCAGGTGGCCGATCGGTAATTATTTCCCAATACGGTCTCTTGGACATCCCAAGCAACGGGCCGAGTTTGATCTCACGATAAAAGGTTAACTGAATCACTACTGCTGTGGTGATTAATAGTCCCTGAGAAACCAGCCATGCCTTGGTTTTAAGTTTCATAATGTTTACCCATTTATCTCATTCTAGGGAATAGGGCAAAGTCGAACGACTACAATCATTGACATCTATAGAATTCAGGGTTGCCATACCCAAAAGAATTTCGACTCTATAGGACGGTGGTACGATGAGGAAAGTAATTTTTTGCTGTGGGTATTTTTGGATATCTTTAATTTGTCTGTTGGCAAACTCGATTCATGTGGTGCAAAAAAATGAGACCCTTGGAGGGATTGCCAAGCGCTATGGAGTTTCTGTATCCACCCTCCAGGCATACAATGGAATTTCGAATCCCAACCTCCTCTATGTTGGCAAAAAGTTAAAAGTTCCCACCGGCCAGGTTAAAGAAGTCACTTATGTTGTACGTAAGGGGGAAAGCCTTGGATTAATTGCCAAACGCTTTGGGGTATCCTCTGGCGACCTCGCTCTGATTAATCGAATTAGCCGTCCCGACCTCATCCGCGTGGGACAGAAAATCACCATCCCTCTGTCTGGCTCAAGGAGGCAAGCACCTGCTAAATTACTCGACTCCTCCACCCTATCAAAACTCAATTCCATCCGCCCAACCTCAGGCAAATGGCAACGTATTATTGTCCATCACTCCGCAACTCCAATTGATGATGCGGTAAATATGCACAAAGTCCACCTTGCCCGTGGCATGAAGAACGGATTAGCTTACCACTTCGTAATCTCGAATGGTTCACGCAAAGCCCGGGACGGAGAAATTTATTTGAGCAATCGATGGAAAGGACAACTCGACGGGGGCCATGTTAAAAAACAGGCATGGAATCAAACAAGTATTGGTATCTGCCTCATTGGAAACTTCGAGATTCGTCCGCCCACATCCAAACAATTGTCTGCCCTTGAAGGTTTGTGCGAATATTTAATGAAGCGCTGCAATCTCCAGGCGAACGATGTCACCGCCCACACCCTTTTTCACCCCAAACATACCGTGTGTCCGGGTAAATATTTTTCGCTTACCGGCTTGCGGCGGCGATTATACGATTAATTTAACCGAGGGATTCAAGGAATGCCTTATCCCGAACGAGCAACACCTTACCCATCCGGGGCTCAGCATTACGGGCAAATGCACGTTTGAAGTCCGCAAGATCAAAGCATTGATCAATTGAATGTTTTAAATCGGTCATAGCCAAGGGTTGAAGAACCTGCTCACAGGCATTTCGTAAACCTGCCGGGCTTTGTTTACGGCGCCAACGATCGAGCCAAAATCCAACCATGCGAATATCATCAAAAATTAAATTGCGGGTAGGAAAACGTACGGTTGATCCATCCATCGCCCCAAAGGTGACATGCACTCCACCCGAGCCCAGACTCCTGGCCAGACGCAGGGCACTTTGCCCGCCCACTGAATTGAGAGCCAACTTGCAGCCCTTCCCCTCTGTGAAAATCTTTACCCGGTTGGGAGCTTCATCATCATCGGTCCATACCTCTGTTGACCCAAGTGCTTTCAAAGGCTCTACACTCGCTTGGTTGCGCACCAAGCTAAGGCAGCGCAAATCCATTTTACGGGCAAATTGGACCACCGCCTGACCAACGGCAGAATTTCCCGCGTTTTGAATAATGACATCGCCCGGGTTTAAATATTCAAAATCATTCAACAAACGCCAGGCCGTAAGGGGATTAACCAGGGAGACGGCTAATTGCTCAAAGGGAACGAGGGCCGGAAAGAGAATTAAATCATCCGCCCTGGCCAGTTGGTACTCCTGCCAAACTCCCCCTTCTTCCGCAAGAGAGACCGGCCGGCCGATTACTTGTTCATCCACCCCCTGCCCGACTGCAACCACCGTGCCCACTCCTTCGCGACCGGCAATAGCAGGGAGGGACTTCAATCGGCCATACGACCCCTGAATTAAGCCAAAATCAGAGGGATGAACTGGACTGGCCTGCATTTCAATTAACACCTCGCCCGACCCTGGGCTGGCCACGGGGATTTCAACTAAGGACAAGACCTCCTCGGGCTTTCCGTGCTCAAGGTATTGCAGGGCGCGTTGGGTTGATGGAATTTCCTTTTTCATCTGACCTTTAGAAGTAACAAGGCACGGCTGACGGGGCGAACCGAAAAGCAGACAGATTTACTTAATGATTTCCAAATCTGGACGCACCTTGATCAGACGGACAAGCTCAGGGGCGACGGCCTTTGATTCCCAAAGGTTTAAACGGTCAAGAGCAGGCAGTTTAACTAACCCAACCAGCCCTTGTGAAGTAACGCGTGTTTGTCCAAGGTTCAAGCTTTGCAAATTTTGTAAGGTGGTGAGTTGCTGGACGCCAGAATCCTCAATGGGGCATCCACGCAGGTTAAGATAAACCAACCTGGTTAGCTTGGAAATAGTTTCGCAACCAGCGGAAGTAAGTGCAGTGTTGCGCAGGTCCAGGTGTACAAGGTTATCAGCTAGGGGAAGCAAGGCCGCCACTTTTTCATCGGTCACTTTTTTAAACTGAGTGACTGAACGGGCCTCCAACAAAGGACTATCCTGACCGATGGTACGGATGTGCAGACCACTTTGCTCTCTGGCCTTTTCTAAAACCTTTTGATTCACCGGCATTACCCCTTTTCCTAAGTTTAAATAGAAAGTTACAAATTCGGGAACTTTTTCCGGAGCAAGCGAGTCCTCCCTTATCAAATCCTCGATTCCATCGGTGGCTCCCTGCCAACTCCCAAAATCGGCTCCCTGCCCAATCCAGCGTCGGATTAAATCTTTCTGACCGAAAGTCAGCGGGTCTCCTTTCGGGGGCATTAGGTCATCGTCACCCGAGGGCAAATTTACCCGATTATAAAGCGGACTCTTACTCGGGTAATTGGGAACTAGTACCGGCCCATCATCTGAACCGAACATTAAATGGGCCAACCCGTCCATTCGCAAACCTGCCTTCGGTTTGATTAATCGGCCATTTTTTTCGTGAGGTGCCTGATGGCACTCAATACATCTTTCTTGAAACAAAGGAAACACCTCCTTTTCAAAATCGACAGTTGTATTATCTGCCCACGTCGAAACGACGGAAAAAAAAAGGGTCAGGCAAATCCGGGCATTCATCATTCAATTAACAAACATAGATCAACAAAAAGATAAAAGTATGACCATGCAAATAAGATTAAAAACTAAAAAAATTTTCATATACTAATGGCACTAAATGGAAATATTTCCCACACTTTTTCGAATCTCAATTGCTAAAACTAAGGGCCCCCACTAGGTACATTAAAAATCATGTTCGCTTCGCATATACAGCTCCCGAGCCTACCTATTTTCATCTATTAATACTGGAATGAACGATCCTTCCGGATATGAAAACTGGACCGCCTACCTGCTGGCCTTACTTGCGGGATTGATCTACGCGGGCGGGGCTATTGCCGGGAAAAAAGCACTCGAACTCGGACGTGGACAGGTAAGAACCGTAATTCTTTCCAACCTTATTTTGTCGGTCTGTTTTATTCCCCACTTTTTCCTATCTCCAGGATGGCCAACTCTTAAGGAATGGATCACCGGGTCCGGGCTCGGGGCGATCTTTCTTCTCGCTCAGGCACTGCTTTTTCGTGCCCTGCGTGCAGGGGATGCCTCAATGGTCTCTCCCCTCATGGGGATCAAGTCGATCCTTGTCGCCTTCTTTATTGTCATCCTCGGCTTTTCACACCAACCCCTATCCACCGACACCTGGATTGCAGCGGGTCTTACCGCAGTTGCAGTTGGATTGATCGGTTGGCCTGCCAAGAACAGTGGACGGGCCAGTGCCAAAGGAATTCTACTCGCCCTGGCATCTGCCGCTGCCTTCAGTTTGCTCGACTCCATGGTTCCTCACTTTAGCCACCAGACGGACCCCGTGCGTATGCTCTTTTGCATCTTTGGGTCCCTTGGATTTCTTACGCTCATCCTCCTACCCTGGAAAGAGGAACCTATTTTTAGCCGTGGTAACCCGGGGGATAACTGGGCCTGGCGGAGTGGTCTTTTAATCGCGGTTCAGGCCGTCCTTATGTCCACTGCCATTGCCTGTTACCGTGTGCCCACCGAAGTAAATGTGGTTTATTCAAGCCGGGGTTTATGGACCCTGCTTTTCGTGGCCTGGTTAGGAAGCAGGCTGGGGTTAGCTGAGGGATCCCTCACTCCCTGGGTTAAAGCAAGAAGGCTTGCTGGTTGTATCCTACTTGGAATCTGTATTCTTTTAATCGCCTAAGGTTTTTCGTCACTCTGCAAATCTGTGCGGATCCGCTCGAGCAGAATATCCTTAATCAAAGAATGGTCCCCTAAATTTTCGGATCGTTCGATCCGCACCCCATTTTTTTCGAACGGTTGGCAGATTTCCGCAAGATCTCCATCGGGACCGGCATGCCTCCCGGGAAGAAGAAAAAATTGTGAAACCACGATTTCCCTGGCTCCATCGGCGACCCAACGGGAGAGTAAATTCTCGAGTAAGGGATCATTAAAATCGTACTGCGGGCCTGGCCTTCTTTCCATGGCGCAGGTGGAAAAACCAGAGACCACCGAGCTGATCATTCTTTCCATTTCGCTACCCACATTCTCTCGAACCTGGTTGACTTCAGGTAACGGGGTGCCGTGATCGACCAGAGCGACATACGGAAGAGTAAATCCTGCCCGTATGACTGCTCGGTGGCAGAGTTCAGAAATTGCTCGAACCAAGCGATCGTCCCCCGGCTGATACAATGGTTTGAGAATGCGAAATTTACGCGTCTCCGCTTGTTTATCTTTCCAAAGTTGGAGATTTTCGGGCAACCAATCGGTGATGGCGAGACTGGGGCCGAGAAAAAAGGGTAAAGCTCGGATTTCATCAATTGTATCTGCCTGTGGAGAAGATAAAAATTCCTGCATCGATACACCCGGCTCACCATCCAAGCGGTTGGGATCAATTTTGTGGGAATGCATAAGTCCAAAGGGACGTACCCGATGCCCAGAAGATTGTGACAACTCTTGAGCGATTTTACGCATTTGTAAAACAGACCCCGGTCGCAACGATCCATTATCAATTAAAAAATATTCCATCATACCACCCTTTTCCCATTGACGAACAACCGAGCGCGTGCAAGGAAATATATAGAAGTGGTTAAGATGATGGGTCTTAGCCCAAACATTCAAAGCGGGAAATAAAAAACATGAAATCAAATGTGTGGTTATTGTGCGTGGCATTATTGTCAGCTGGATTTATTGGTTGTTCCAAAAAGCAAGCCCTGTCCCCAGAGGACACTGCGTTGCTTAAAGGAGGAACCCGTGGAACTTTTGTAAATGGAGACGGGACTAGCGGAGAAGATGAGGATTTACTCTCTCCAGTCGGAGCTACTATTACTGGCTTAACCGGCGATGGCCTGGCACCTCAGGACCCGTTCTGGGGAGATAACCTCGCCAACGGTGAGCGTCCCTTTGAGCCGATCTTTTTTGGATTCGACCAATACAATGTTGGAGCAGAAGAGCGGGCAAAACTTCAGGATGTGGCTGCTTACCTCGACGCCAATACAGACGCCCGTATCCTTGTTGAAGGATACTGCGACTGGAAAGGTACCCCCGCTTACAACAAATCTTTGGGAGACCGTCGGGCTTCAAGTGTCAAACAATACCTCGTCGATCTCGGAGCAGACACCAACCGGGTTGACATCCTCTCCATGGGAGATGAGCTTGCCACTCCCGATGCAGACTCCACCACATCCGCCTTGGAACGCAAGGCCCACTTTGTGGTGCTGAGCGGTTCCTGATTAATGCTCCGTTTCCCGGGCCTCTTCGGACTGGCCTTGCTCCTTGCTTGGTCTGCTGGTTGCTCCCGCACTGCGGTTCCAAAAAGTGAATTATCGAGATCAGCCCCTGTGGGTGATCTCAGCGGAATGATTTTGGATCGGGGAATTGAACAAAACCTCGTTTCCCCGGTAGGACAACCTGTAGCGGGTTTATTGGGTACTCCCGACCTCCTCCAACCTCGTAATCCAGAACACGAACTATTTTCCGAACCGGGAAATTCCATTCGTCCATTCGAGGCAGTCTATTTTGACTTCGATCAATTCAACCTTTCTCCAGAAGAGCGTGGAAAAGTAATTGAATTGGCAGGATTTCTGGCGGAAAACCGGGATGCTCGTCTGCTCATCGAAGGGTATTGCGACTGGAAAGGTACTCCTGCATACAACAAATCACTGGGCGAGCGACGGGCAAACACGATTATGCAGTACCTTGTTGAGTTAGGTGCCGACCCTCGCCGGATTGATACCCTTTCCATCGGGGATGAAGCTGCGATTCCACAAGCTTTGGAAAACCAAACTCGCTTAGACAGACGGGCGGAATTTGTAATCTACAAAGGAAACTAATCCGCATCTCAAGCATTGCGGGTCGCCTGAAGGGTTCTGAGAAACTCAGGTCTTTGCCAAGCCCAGGAAAAATTCCTCAAAAGCAGAGATCGCCTTGTTCATAATTTCGAGGTTAAAACTTTCATCAGGGGCGTGC
>JABBBW010000197.1:8714-14957 GCA_018607205.1 Opitutales bacterium
AAATAAGCCAAGCATCAAGGAGTCAAGCCCCGCGACCTCTTTTAAATCCCGAATAATGGGAATACTCCCACCCTCCCGCAAGTAAAGGGGACGCGATCCGAAAGCTTTCTCAATACAGGCCTCCGCGAGAGGAAATGCTTTTTTGAGAAGAGGTTTGGCGTGCTCATCGGCTCCGGGTTTGCCAGGGGGCATAATCGCATAGGGATCTCCCCCACCCTTCGCTTCGACTTCTACACGAACCGCAGGGGGAAAGGCAGCCTGTAATGCAGCCTCGACTTTCTGGGCAATATCCTCAGCTGATTGATCCGGTACCAGTCGGCAGGTAATCTTGGCAAATGCTTCAGCTGGAATCACTGTTTTAGAGCCCTCTCCCTGGTAACCTCCTCCTAGGCCATTAAATTCGAGAGTCGGGCAAAATCGGATTGCTTCCAAAGGCGAATAGCCCGGTGGCGGGTAAAAGTCGGGAGCACCCAAAAACTCAGCATAAGCCGCCTCGGTAATGGGCAATTTACTCAGTTCTTCACGCTCCCAATCCTTGGGAACCTGAACCGCATCGTAAAAGCCTGGCACAGTTACCCTGCCCTTATCGTCGTGCAGGGACGCACAGGCACGCGCCAAGGCCTGCAAGGGATTAAGTAAGGCTCCGCCATGCACGCCTGAATGTAAGTCCTGCCTGGGCCCATAAACCCTGACCTCCAAAGCAACCAGGCCACGCAAACCGGTGGTCACAGCCAATTGCTGGGGCCCCGGACTGCCCGTATCTGAAACCAGCAGAAAATCTCCCTGTAACCTGTCTTTTCCATCCTCAAGAAATTTTCGAAAACTCGGGCTGCCAATTTCTTCCTCTCCTTCGATTAGGTAAGTAATACGGAGGGGAAGATCTGGGTTCTTTTTAAGAGCCCTGGCAAGAGCAGCCATATGGACGATTTGTGGCCCTTTATTGTCGGCTGCCCCCCGACCGTATAAACGCCCGTCTCTTTCTACGGCCTCGAAAGGTTTGGAAGTCCATAAATCAAGAGGATCGGGAGGTTGAACATCGTAATGTCCATAGATAACAATACCGGGCCAGGAAGGATCTCCCCGTGTTCCCACGATTACAGGATGAATGGGGGTATCGACCAGTTCCACAGCAAACCCCAGTTCACGAAGCATGGAACAGGCACAATCCCGGGCCCCGGTAACTCCCTCAGAAAAGGAAGAGTCTGCGGAGACGCTGGGATGAGCGACATAACGCCGCAAGGCCTCGACCGGATTTTCGAGTAACAGACTCATCCTTTGCTTCGCTCTCCCCGCGCTTGTTTTGCCTGCCGGTAAAGACCAAGTGCATGGTCCATTTTCTCCTCTAAAAATTGAATACGGTTGCCCGGGTTTGGATGGGTGGACAGAAATTGAGGCATCCGTTTTCCCTTGTTCTTTGCTTCCATTTTTCGCCAAAAACTAATTGCACCTCTTGGATCGTAACCAGCCATAGCAGAATAATACAAGCCTCGATGATCAGCCTCCATTTCGTTTTCCCGGCTAAAGGGCAAGGCTACCCCAACAGTGGACCCAACTCCGTAAGCTGCCCGACCAAGCATCCGATCGGTCGAGCTTTGGTTGCGCAGGGCAACATCAAGAATGACACCCCCCACCCCAAGTCCGATCGCCTGACTCATTCGCTTGTTGCTGTGTCGCAATGCAACATGAGCAATCTCATGGCCCATGACCGCAGCAATCTCATCCTCATTACCCGCAGCCAGATCAATCAAGCCGCTATTCACCCCCACTTTTCCACCGGGCATAGCAAAGGCATTGGCATCGCCCTTTTGAAAAACCACAAACTCCCAGTCCGTACCGGGCAAATCGACCTGGGCAACGCCGGCAATCCGTTCACCAATTTCCTGAATCATTTGTTGGTGGGATTTGTTGGAGGAGACCGTTTCCTTCTTCTTCATTTTAACAAACTCTTTTTTGGAACGGTTGGCTAGGTATTCATCGGAAAGCATAGCTTGCCCACAACCGATAAGTAAAAAAGTGTAGGCAAACAGACCTAGCACGGTCCATTGAAAAGCTTGGGGAAAAAACCTCATTAACTGATTATTTTTAACGCAGTTCAGGATAGAGACAAGAACCGATCAATGCTTAAAATGGCGATTTTTGGTAAAGACCATGGCCAGGTTACGCTCATTGGCAGCGGCAATCACTTCCTCATCACGCACACTTCCGCCCGGTTGAATAGCGGCAGTTGCCCCCGCCTCGGCCGCGGCAATCAAGCCATCAGCAAAAGGGAAAAAAGCATCCGACGCCACCGAGGATCCAGTAAGGGAGAGTTCAGCCTCGCCCGCCTTCCAAACCGCGATGCGAGAGCTATCCACCCGGGACATCTGCCCGGCGCCAACTCCCAGGGTACACTCATCCCCGGAATAAACGATCGCATTACTTTTGACATGCCTGACCACCCGCCAGCCAAAAAGCATCGAGCGCCATTCCTCCTCGCTGGGTTGACGCTTGGTCACCACTTCAAACGCCTTGGGGTTAATTTTTTTCTGATCCCTATCCTGAGCGAGATACCCTCCGGGTACGGAGCGTATTTCCTGTAAAGTCTCGGCTCCAAAACCCGCTTTGGATATGAGGAGTCGTAAATTTTTCTTTTTGGCAAAAACCTCGCGGGCTTCCTCGGTAAACCCAGGGGCAATAATAACTTCACAAAAGATCTCCCCTATCTTTTGGGCCAAACCCAGGTCTAAAGTATTATTGACCACAATAATTCCTCCAAACGGGGCTTGACGATCGGTGGCGTAGGCCCGCCCCCAGGCAGTTTCCAAATCATCTGCAGTGGCAACTCCACAGGGATTAGTGTGTTTGAGTATGGCCACGGTTGGACGTTCAAATTCTCCGATTAAATAGGCGGCAGCAGAGACATCCAATATGTTGTTATAGGACAGTTCCTTTCCTTGTAACTGTTCGAAATGATCGAGGAATTGTCCGTAGAGGGCGGCTTGTTGATGAGGATTTTCTCCGTAGCGCAAATTCATCCCCTTGGAAGACTGGATTTCGAGGCTTTTAGGAAAGCCGGAGATGGCATCCAAATCAGGAATCTCATCATCCTGCTTGTTTAAATATTCACTGATCGCCCGGTCGTAGGTAAAAGTTCGGGCAAAGACCTTCTGAGCAAGTTGGCGACGCAAATCCCCTGCTTCTGCTGGTGGACTTCCCAGAGAGTTTAAAACTTGTTGATAATCTGCCGGGTCGCAGACTACGGTTACATCCCGATGATTCTTGGCCGCACTGCGCAACATCGAAGGCCCACCAATATCGATCTGCTCGATCGCCTCGGCAAAGCTAACCCCCGCCCGGGCAACGGTCTCTTCAAACGGATAAAGGTTGACCACCACCAGATCGATCATGCCAATCCCATGCTCCTGGGCGGCAGCCTGGTGCTTGGGGTCATCGCGTAAGCAAAGCAAGCCCCCATGAACTTTTGGGTGGAGAGTCTTTACCCGACCATCCATCATTTCGGGAAAGCCGGTATGGTCGCTAACATCGGTAACTGGCACCCCTTCCTCCCTTAACAAACGGGCTGTTCCCCCAGTGGACAGCAGGGTGAAATCATGGTGATCGACCAAGGCCCGGGCAAAGGAAACAATCCCGGTCTTATCGCTTACCGAAAGCAGTGCAAATTTGGACATCAAAAACTTACTGCAAGCCAATGGGTTTCGGGCAAGGATTTTCCACCAATTGTGGACAACTCGTTGAACTCGGTGAAAAAGAATTGGTCAAACATGCACGCCCTGCTATGGTTGTTTTCCTTAATCAACCGTGCAAGAAGACAGCAAAGAACTGAACGGTCTCCAAGCCAAGCTCGACAAACTCGTCCATCACAAGGAAAAGTCTGCCGTTCAGGGAACTCATCTGCATGCCTTCATATATTTCGTGACCATTCGCAACCTGACTGAGTCCACCATTACCCTGCTGGGCAGAAAATGGATTCTCGTCAATGAGGATGGCACCACCACCGTGGTCGAGGGGGATAAGATTGTGGGAGAATGCCCCGTGCTTGAACCCGGCGGTTCTTTTTCCTACAACAGCTACCATGTAACCCATCTATCGGCAGAGGCCCGTGGGTCATTTCACGGGGTCGACGAGCAGGGAAATAAAGTACATGTCCGCATGGATTCATTTCGTTTGGAAGTCCCTATTGATTCATCTATTCCTCCCTCTACTTCGTGAAATTTACCGACCTTAATCCCCACGGTGGAATCGGGGCAAATTGTACCTATTGCCAGATCGGGCCCTTTCGTTTTGCCCTCGACTCTGGGCTGCACCCCAAGCATGCGGGTAACGATTCCGTCCCCCGGCACGACCAGATCGATCCAGACGGCCTCGACTTTATCCTCCTGACTCATTGCCACCTCGACCACCTGGGTAGCCTGCCCCTGCTTTCACGCAAAAATCCGCGGGCACCCGTTTTTCTTAGCTACCCAAGTTCCATCCTTGCCCGTCGCATGCTTTCCAACTCTCTCGCGGTGATGAAACGTCAGCGCAGTGAACTCAACCTACCCGAACTTCCTCTTTACGGACGTGCCGACCTTCTTGCCCTTTACGACCGTATGGAAATTATCCCCATTGAAGAACCTGTGGTGTTCGAGAAAAATGGGCAGGCCATTGAAATCACCGCCTACCATGCCGGGCATGTTGCCGGGGCCGTATCCTTCGAGCTCACCCACCAAGGAAAAAGCGTCTTTTTTACCGGGGATTTATTATTCAATGATCTACGCACCCTCGACGGAGCTCAACTACCCCGCCACCCCGTCGACCTTCTGGTCATGGAAACCACGCGGGGTGGTGCCGAACGTCCGCCTGGTCAGCAAAGAGAAGGAGAAATTACTCGTCTGCTCGAAGATATTCGCAAAGCCCTCTCCCGTGGAGGATCCGTACTCATTCCCGTTTTTGCCCTGGGAAGGATGCAGGAAATGTTGGTCGTCCTTGACGAAGCGAGAAAAAACAAGGTCCTTCCCCCCACCCCGGTGTTTTGTTCTGGCCTGGGAATGGACCTGGTCAATCACATCCATCAAATTTCCCAGAATTTCAACCGGGTACATTTTAAACGCAAAGTTTTGCGCAGCCTTGGGGCCCAACCTCTTCCCCGCCGTTTACAACCCGGCGAACCCCTACCCATGAGAGGAATCTACCTCGTAAGCAGTGGAATGCTGGTAGAAAACACCCCCTCCTACATGCTTGCCTCCTCCATGCTCGGTGACGATCGCAACGGGCTCTTTTTTGTGGGCTATTGCGATCCTTCCACTCCCGGTGGACAATTGCTCGAAACCGAGCACGGGGAAGATTTCTTGTTCGATGCCATCGATATTCGCCAGAAAGTCCGTGCATCTTTACACCGGTACGACCTGAGTGGTCATGCCGACCGTGACGAACTCCTTGCCTATGCCGAGGCGGTTAGCCCGCGAAAGATAATTCTCCATCATGGAGACCCCGATGCCCGTGCCTGGTTTTTACAAAAATTTAAAGAGCGTAACCTTCCTGCACTCGACCCCGAACCTTTAATTGAATATGATGTCTAACATGAACGAACCTACCGACCTAGCCTCCCAACTTGATCAAATTTTTGAACGCCCCTCCGGACGGGCTCTCGATGAAATGCGTGCCGTTACTTTTGAGACCGGTATTGCCCCCCATGCCAACGGCTCCGTGCTTTGTTCCTTTGGCAATACCCGGGTCATTTGCTCGGCTATGATCGAAGACCGGGTGCCTGGATGGATGCGTCAGCAAAAGATTCAGGGAGGTTGGCTTACTGCCGAGTACAGCATGCTTCCGTACGCCACCCTTACCCGCAAAGACCGTCCAATCAGCCGGGGCCGCCAGGATGGAAGAAACATCGAAATCCAACGATTAATCGGACGTTCCCTCCGGGCCGTGCTGGACCTAAAAAAACTTACCGACAAGACCCTGTGGATCGATTGCGATGTTATTCAGGCAGACGGAGGCACGCGTACTGCCTCGATCACCGGAGCCTGGTTAGCCACTCGCATCGCAGTCAATGGATTGCTTGAATCTGGAAAGTTGAAGGAGGATCCAATCCGGGACTATCTCGCTGCAATCAGTGTGGGTGTATACCAGGAAAAATGTGCCCTCGATCTGGACTATCCCGAGGACCGCGATGCTTCCGTAGATGCCAATGTCGTCATGACTGGGTCTGGTGAATTCGTAGAGGTTCAATCCTCCGGCGAAGAAGCCACCTACACCCGG
>JABBBW010000114.1 GCA_018607205.1 Opitutales bacterium
CTGGGAGATTCATAAGCATTATTTAGAGCTTGCTGGGCAGAGCCAAAAGAAGGTGGTTTTTCTGGGTATGAACCCCGGACCTTTTGGGATGGCCCAGACTGGAGTTCCTTTTGGAGAAATTCCGTCAGTAAAGGATTGGATGGGTTTGCGGGGTGAAGTTTCCAAGCCTGAACCCGAACATCCTAAACGCCCTGTGGATGGATTGTCTTGTACTAAAAGCGAAGTCAGTGGTCGTAGGTTATGGGGTTTGTTTGCCGAGCGTTATCCAATGGCAAAAGACTTTTTTGAGGATCATTTTGTGGCTAATTATTGTCCGCTTGTTTTTATGGAAGCAGGAGGACGCAATCGAACGCCTGACAAATTACCCGCCGATGAACGGGCAAGACTGGAAGCGATCTGCGATCGTCATCTTCAAAAAGTGGCGGAAATTCTAAAGCCCGAATGGCTTGTGGGAGTGGGCGGTTTTGCCCGCAAACGGGCAGAATTAGCGTTGGATGGAATGGATGTTTCTATGGGGACGATCCTCCATCCCAGTCCTGCAAGTCCGTCAGCTAATCGCGGGTGGGCTGAAGCCGCCACTAAGCAATTATTGGAACAAAAGATTTGGGTATAGCTCGTGCGATTAAGCAGATTCCCTAATCTTTTTAAGAATTGGCAAGTTCGTCTTCGTTCTTCTGGGATTGGGCAGCATCTGAATGGGTAAATAAACCGAGGAAGCGTTGGTTTTGGGACACCAATACCAAGGAGCCCAGGGGGGCTTCTTTAAGTAATGGTTCGATGTCTTGCATAGTTTGATTCGGGTAAACAAAAACAGGATTTTGGAGATGTGGAGTTTTTCCAGTTTCTAGAAAAGTTTTGAGTTGGGTACGTTCAAGTATACCCGTTGGGTGATCTTCTTTATTTAAAAGAGTGAAGATAGTGTCTGGAAATTTTTGCAGTATTTTTTCCACTTCTGCGTTTTCCCAACTTCGTAGGCAGGGTGCTTCAAAGTTTGCAAAGGAAGAAACCCGTCGATTGCGCCAACTTGCTTGAGCCCGCAAACTTCGATTCGTTTCCAATCGAATACCGGAGTCCTTGAGGAATTGGTTGTAAAAATTATCCGGACAAAGTGATCGACTAATTGCCTGGCTGACGAGTGCACCGAGCATCAATGGAGGAACGAGTGCGAAATCATGAGTCATCTCAAAAACAATGAGGATGGATGTGATGGGTGCCCGAACCACTGCCCCAAGGCAGGCACTCATGCCCACGATGGTGAGTAGACGCTGGGAATCCTGATCGAGCCCAATTCCGAGATCAATGGACTGGGAACAGGCACCTCCAATCATCGCACCAAGAAAAAGAGTGGGAGTGAAGATACCTCCGCAGTTTCCCCAGGCATAGGCGGATGTGGTGGCCATCCACTTCGCGACAAAAAGTACCAATAGGCTAACGAGGGCAAGATCGCCTGCAAGACTGGCCGTGAGATCCTGATGTCCCAACCCAAGTACGCCCGTCTTTCCAATCCAGTAAAAGACCAGGCAGGCGATTGCCCAATTTATCCAAGCACCAATAACTGGTCTGCTCCATGGTGGAAGGGTCGATTTTTGACGGATATGCCTAGTCCAAGACAGGGTCGATTTTTGAAAACCGACCCCTGCCAGAGAAGCGAGAGCGGCTACCACGGGGACGGCTAAATATACCCAGCCATGAAAGCTTTCCACTGGGGGAATAATAAAGGCGGGTTCAGTTCCTTGGAGCAGAAAGAGCGTAACTACAGAAATAAAAGAGGCCAGCAGGATGGGGCCAATGGTACGGCTGTTCAAATCCTCAATAATTTCCTCAAGCACAAATGCCACCGCAGCGATGGGGGCATTAAAGGCAGCGGCCAGTCCGGCGGCGGCTCCGCAGGCAGAGAGGGTGCGGATGCGGAAGTTGGAGAGCCTGAACTTTTGACCGATGACCGAGGCCAGTCCTCCGGCCAGTTGGACCGAGGGGCCTTCCCGCCCGAGGCTTAAGCCACCTCCCACACTGAGAGTGGCAGCAATGAATTTCACCCAAACGATCCGAAAGGAGACGAGGCCATAGTTCTGCCGGTATGCGGTTTTTAACTGGGGAATGCCACTGCCCGCGGCCTCCGGGGCAAACTGGGTCAATAACCATCCATTGAGGAGCCCCACCAAGGTGAGCACAATAAATCCGATGGCGGCAAAGTTTTCCAAGGGTCCCGCCGCTAGCGGCGTCCAAATCTTGTGGTGAACGAAGTGAATGGAATGGTGAAACAACACCGCAACCGAACTGCTGGTAATTCCCACAAGAATGATCGGAGGAACGGATCGGGGAATGAATTTTAACAAACTTCTGGGCAGCCTGGGCATTCCTGAAGATGTGACATTCCCTTTCGATGAACAAGACGATTTGTGTCTGTTGATCGATGCGTTTGAGTGATCAAAAAAATTTGACAATCGTAACATCGTGAAATAACGATATATAAATGTACCTAAAGCAAATAGCTAATCATGATCTTGCTCAGTACGCCTACCTGGTCGGATGTCAGAAGACTGGCGAAGCCCTGCTGATCGATCCGTTGCGTGATATTGGGCCATACCTCGAAATTGCCCAATCCGAAGATCTTAGAATTACTGCCGTTGCGGAAACGCATATTCATGCGGATTTCGTCAGTGGTACCTTTGAGTTTTCGCGGTTAGACCCTTCGGCGTCTCTCTACCTTTCCGCGGAAGGTGGGGATTTCTGGCGGAGCGAATGGGCTCTGGGTTTGCCTAGTTATCGCCCACTTCGCCAAGGGAATTCATTTAAGGTGGGCAACCTGCTGGTCGAGGTGTTGCATACCCCCGGCCATACCCCCGAACATCTTTCCTTTCTGCTTACAGATCAGGGAGGGGGAGCAGATGAGCCGGTTGCTTTGTTCAGTGGAGATTTTCTTTTCGTGGGCGATGCCGGTCGGCCCGATCTTCTGGAGCAGGCGGCTGGTCTTTCCGGTACACAGGAGGATGGGGCTCGGGCTCTTTTTAAGAGCCTTAACCGGATCGCGGATTTACCTGACCACCTGCAGGTATTGCCCGGGCATGGAGCTGGCAGTTCCTGCGGTAAGGCACTGGGCGCGGTTCCCTCATCCACTCTAGGCTATGAACGCCGGTTTAATCATGCCTTTAAACTTGCCTTGAAGGGTAATGAGGATGGTTTCGTATCCTTTATTCTCGATGGCCAGCCGGAACCACCTGCATACTTCGCCCGGATGAAATCTCTGAACCGTGCCGGCCCGGTTCCGCTCGGCCCTGAAGTGGCACTGAAAGAGTTTTCCGCCTCGGATTTACAGGCTGGTTTATCAGCAAGTTCCTGGGTCACCGTGGATACACGTGCGGTGGAGGATGCCTTGTCCTCCCACCTGATCGGCTCCCAGTTCATTGCCCGCAATTTCTTTTCTGATTTCGCGGGCAGCTTTTTTGAACCGGCTGAAGAGTTACTGCTTGTGGCCCAAAGTGCGGATGATGCGAAGCACATGCAGCGTGCTTTACGATACATCGGTTTCGACCAGGTTGTTGGTTTTGTGGTTCCGGAAACCCTGAAGGAACTGCCAGGCACTATGCTCCGGTCCATTCCTTCCTACCCAGCGGACCGCCTGTCAGGAGATGCCCCGCTTGATGGGCGGGCGGTCATTGATGTGCGCAAGGCAACCGAGCGTTTGCAGGGGTTCCTTGATGGCAGTTTGCACTTTCCTCATGCACGCATTCTTTCAGCCCATACGGAGATTCCCGAAAAACCACTGGTTGTGCATTGTCAGTCCGGATTACGAGCAGCAGGGATGGCTACCTTTCTTGCCCGCCAAGGACGAACGGATGTTCAGTGTGCTCTGGGAGCAATCCGCTCTTCCATACCCATTCATTCCCTTGCGGGTGCCAGATGACAATGGCCGCTAAGAAAACAGAGGTTGATCCCATTCCTGATCTCGATTCACTCGCCCAGGCGGCTGAGTGCCTGCGGGCCCTGGCTCATCCCATGCGCCTGAAAATTCTTTTCCTGCTCGAGTCAAATCGTTGGACGGTGGGGGAGTTGGCCAAGGAATGCTCCATTCGCAGTCATGTTGCCTCCGAGCACCTACGCTTGATGCAGCGGTGTGGGATGTTGTCGGTCGAGAAGGAAGGGCAAAAGACCTACTATCAGATCTGCGAGTCCCAGGTGCACGCCATCCTTGCCTGCATGCGGGAAAAATTTTCCTAATTATAACTCTTAAAAGAAAACAAAACTTATGAAAAACCTCACTGTTGAACAATCCCACCATGAACGCCAGGCAAACTCATCGATTCCGCTGATCGATGTGCGCACACCCGCGGAGTATGGCTCCCTCCACGCCGAATCCGCTCAGAGTCATCCGATGGAATCCCTGGATATCGGCAACTTTCCTTTTTCAAAGGATCAGGAAATTCATGTCATTTGCCAGTCAGGCGGGCGTTCGATGAAAGTATGTCAGAAACTGGAATCGGCTGGTTTTGAGAGGGTGGTCAATGTGGAGGGCGGAACCTCCGCCTGGGATGGTGCCGGACTTCCAGTCATTGCCGGGAAAAAGGCCATGTCTTTGGAGAGACAGGTACGAATTGCCGCGGGTGCTCTGGTGGTCATTGGAGCGGTGGTCGGACATTTCTACAATCCAGCTGGTTATGGATTGTCAGCCTTTGTCGGTGCAGGTTTAGTTTTTGCAGGGGTTACAGATACCTGTGGAATGGGAATGATTATAGCTAAAATGCCCTGGAACCGTGCCTAGCGCATTCTTCTTACCAGACTTCTATGGGTCCTTTGGGTACAGCAATTTCTTTTCTCTGCTTTGCTTGGTGTGCGACTTCCTCTTCCATAAAAGAGGCAATCATCGGAGGCATTTGATAGCGATCAAGCAGTTCCCCTGAGTCATCGGTGAATTTCTTTCTCCATTCCAAGTAATCGGTTAAAACCCTCTCGAAGTCTGATCTTGAACTGATCCTGACCACGGCGTTATTGAATGGCTTGACTGGGCCAAATCGCTTGGAATACCACGGAGCAACTTTACGAAACTGGAGAGATCCACGATCCTCGCCAAATACTTCTACCATCAGATCGTAATGCCTGCGCATGACCCGTATTCTTTCATCAAAACTAGGCTCAGAGGGTAGGACTCCTGTTTCTAAATATTTCTGGGTGTGGAGAAAAATCCAGGGGTTGTAGAAGGCTCCCCGGCCAGCGGAAATTCCATGACACCCGGTTTGTTCAATCATGTGCTTGGCGGCATCAGGGGTGGTAATATCCCCATTCCCAATGACTGGGATCTTGTCGACTGCTTCTACCACTTTACGAATACCTTCCAGGTTAACCACACCGTCAAACCCTTGTGCTCTGGTTCTACCATGAACGAAAATGGCTGCCACCCCGGCATCTTCCAAGGCACGGGCAAGGTTTGGAGCGGTGAGGTTTTGATCGTCCCAACCTAATCGCATCTTTGCGGTAATCGGTACGGGCACTGCTTCGACCATGGTACGGATCAATTCCTGAGTTTTGGGCAGCTCCGTCATCATACTGGCTCCGCCTCCGGTTTTGGTAACCTTTGGTACGGGGCAGCCCATGTTGACATCGATGGAATCGATCCCTTTTTCAACAAGCATCACCGCGGCATCTCTCATTTCCTCTTTGACGCCACCAAATAATTGAACGGACAGGGGGTTATCCTGCTTATTCGTTTCAATTAATTTGAGTGCTTTGGGGTTCTGTTCAATGAGGGATCGGGCGTTTACAAGATCTGTGGTGCAAAGATCAACCCCGCCAATTTCGCGGATGACCAAACGGAAGGGCAGGTTGGTGTATCCTGCAAGAGGTGACAGGAAAAGATTGGATTTGAGCGGTAGCTGACCCAAGGAGAACATGAGCCATAGACTGAAGAATTACCTGATTTTTACAATCCAACAAAACAGACTTTTTTCTTCCGTTTGCTTGTCTAGTTTTTAGAGAATCCTTTAAGCTTTCGATCGGTTATAAAAGTGCCAAAGGGAATTAAAGTCGCAACGAAAAGGTAAAGGCCGAAGAGAAAAGACCAGGCATGTTTTTTCATGGATATGGCGAGCAAAAGGCAATAGGCGACAAAGAGAATGCCGTGGGTCATCCCTACAACTTTCACGGCCAGAGGAATTCCCCACCAATATTTTAGGGGCATGGCAATACCAAGAAGAATTAAATAGGATACACCCTCAACATTTCCCAGGATGCGGAGGTTACGGATAGATGAGAACATTATTTCTTTAATGTACGAAAGAGAGTGATGGAAAGAAAGATGGCAAGTATTGCACTGATAATAACGCCGATCTTGATGGATGTGGAAAGATTAATCAATGGGTTTGGGTTGGGAAATATATCGGGAGCGAGAAAAACCATCAACTGGGGAAAAAATGTAAGGGGAGAAAGGGAGGCGATATTTAGCATGAGTTGAGAATTTCCGAGGAAATCATCCACTGCCAGAACGAGGCAGGCAAGCATGGGTGTCAGCCATAGTAAACCTACAAACCCCCAAAATCCTAAATTAAACCATTGTTCCCGTGCTGCCCGTAAAGCAAGTGCGGTAAAAAGTAAAACCAGTCCAGGCAGAAGGACTGATAGGGCAGAAGGTGCAACCGACTGCACGGTTTCTGAACTTACCGCCAGCAAGTGTAGCACTGAATAAACCACGGTGGAGATACAGACAAGCACGCAGACAAACAAGCCTCCGGGTGCTTCGTCTGCAAGCGCAGGAATGCGGCTCATTCCCAATTTTCCCGAACGTTGTCTGCCCTTGAGTTGACGGTGCGGATCCGGGCAACATACATTGATTAATAATAAAAGAGATGCCAGGTTAAGGAGAAAGTAGGTTGATTGGACCACGATCATGGAGATGGCAGGCAGAGAGTCGTTTTTTAACTGATTGGGAAGTCCGGCCTTTGTGGGATCAAGCTGAAGGCTCTGACCGAGCAGTCCACTAGCTTCTCCCTGTGAGAAAAAAGGCCAAAGCGAACCGAGCAAAAGAATTTGTAAAATGCCAAACAGACCAATTGCCATGGGCTTGGAAAATGCGGGAAGCGAATCGAGCCGCCATTTCCGGTAGGCTGTGGCAAAGAGAGCAAGAAGGATCAACCCCTGCATTACAAAGGTAAAGGTGGTTGGAGAAACCTCGTAGGTGAAAAAGGGAATTTTCTCCCAAAAATCCACGACTTGTCTTTCAAAGCGTCCAAGGGTTTGGTTGCCTTCGGCGAGAAGGTGGGGAACAATTTTACCGAAATAAGTGGGAAGTATCGTAAGAAAAGAAAGGAAGGAGATACCTGCCTGTCCGAGCACGGGAAGAAAAACATACAGTCCGAGCACGGCAAGGCGGGCTACCCATGAAGCTGCCCGCGGTTTCGGCACCACCAATCCGATAACATGGGCAGTAAGGTGGTAAAGAATAACTGAGCAGAAAAAAACTGCGTAGAGTTGAAAGAGGTTAAGCAATGGAATTTTACCGACCACCATGCAGTGCAGAAGAAAGGGCAGGGTGATCAGGAACATGAAATATTCCCGGGCAGGCAGACCGAATAAATATCCAAGAATTTTCGAAAACGGGTTCATCGGAGTCATTCTTTGGTAGTCAAGCAAGCCCGCTTCTTTTTCCTCCGCTGTTACCGAGGCCACTCTTCCTGTACCCAGAAACATTAGAAAGAATCCCTGCAATACAAGTAACACAGTAAAGGCTTCCCGGGCACCGTTAACTGGCATGGATATAAGCTCGGGCAGGGCAGACTCCGATTCGTTCGCGGGAATGACTTGCTGCATGCCGTCGAAGAAGGAAGCCAGATAAAGAGTGGCACATGAGATGATGGAAAAGAGCCCGGAGGCAACCAGGTTCTTTGGGCGCAATCGTTCCCGGATTCCCCGCCGAATTAAAGGATTCACTTTTTTTCCCTCTCTTTGGTTGAAGATTCGAGTTCGAGAAATAATTCCTCAACCCTTGGCTTTTGAAAGATAAATTCTGAGACGGGAACACCAGTTTCCACTAATTTAGCGAGTGCCTGGGTGGCTTCCTTTTCTCCACCATCCAGGGAAACACGAAACTTGGTCTTGCATGTTGCAGTTTCTTCGACTTGCGAAAGGCTGGGGATCTTGGAGATGACTTCTCGTAGAGCTGGGTAGGGTTCGAGTAGGTGAATTTTGAGATGAGTCGCTCTATCTTTCTGCCTCGAAATTTCATCCAAGGTTCCGGATAGGGCCATCCTTCCATCCCGCATGAAACCGAGGCTATCGCAAGTGTCCTCGATTTCAGACAGTATATGTGAGGAAATAAGAATGGTCTTCCCATCGCCTGCCAATTTTTTGAGGATATTTCGTAAATCGATGCGTGACTTCGGATCGAGGTTGGCCGCGGGTTCGTCCAATAAAAGAACGGAGGGTTCGTGCACCAAGGTCTTGGCAAGCAATGCCCGCTGGCGCATTCCCCGTGACAGGGTTTTACACAGGTCATGCATTTGTTCCTTCAAACCTGTTGCATGGAGGCTTTGCAAAACCTTTGCCTCTTTTTCTTCCCCACTAAGGCCATAGGCCTGAGCAAAAAGGTCGCAAAATTCCCACACCTTTAAATCTTCATAGATTGGAGGAAAGTCAGGCATATAACCGAGGACGCCCCGTGCCTGTTCTGGTTGATGCAGGGCAGAAATTCCTTCGACCAAAATATCTCCAAAGGTCGGCTCAAGTAAAGTGGCAATTGCTTTGATCGCACTTGTTTTGCCTGCTCCATTCGGACCGATCAGACCGTAGATCGAACCAGGCTTTACCGAGAAGGTTAACTGATTAACCGCAACGAAGTCCCCGTAGTGTAATTTAAGGTCTTTAACCTCGATCATCTTGCTGATCTATCATTGGTAGTATACCGAAGTAAAATTGCTCATCGGTCAACTTTTCCTTGAACCAATCCGTATTCATGGAATGATAAAAGTATTTTATTTATGAAATCTACCTTCTCTTTTTTCGTATCTTTCCTCCTTCCTTTCACGCTGCTTGCAGAACAGTCACTTTTTGATGGCAAAACCTTGGAGGGTTGGGACGGTAATCCGCTTCATTGGAGCGTTGAAGAGGGGGCTATCGTTGGAGTGAATACTGTTGAAAACCCAACTAAGGGGAATACTTTTCTGATTTGGAAAGGGGGAAGCCTTAAAGATTTTGATCTTACTTTGGAGTGTAAGATTGATTCCGGGAACAGCGGAATTCAATACCGTAGTTTTATCAAACCCGGAAACCATGATGGCTGGAGAATTGGTGGATATCAGGCAGATTTTGAGTCTGGTGATAAATATTCAGGCATTTGCTACGGCGAGGCATTTCGGGGAATACTTTGCAAGCGGGGAGATCGGACCACCTTAAGTCGGGATAAATCTGGAAAGTTAGTCCAAAATACTGAGAAAATTGGAGATACTTCCAAGCTCGGTTTAGCGGTTAAGAAGAAAGATTGGAATAAGTACCGAATCGTCGCAGAAGGTTTTCGCTTTGAGCACTACATTAACGGTCAAAAAATGTGTGAATTAATCGATGAGGACAAAGAACAAAGGCGTGAGGATGGATTGCTTGCCTTTCAAGTTCACCAAGGTCCTTCCATGAAGGTATATTTCCGCAATATTGTATTAAAATAATTTTCCGAGTGCTTGGCTACTCCGATTGCGGGTTGCCAACTTTAGTCCTAGCATTAAGTAATTAGGACATGAAAGATTTAGTGCCCCTGCCTAGAATAATTATTGCTGGTGGTACGGGGTTTCTTGGCCAATTACTTGCACAATCTTTTTTAAATGATGGATATGATGTTGTCCTGCTTTCCCGAAATATTTCCCAAACAGGTGTTCTAGGACGCTTAGTCAAGTGGGATGGTGAATCTGCAGGCGATTGGATTGAAGAGCTTGAAGAGTCTCGGGCATTGATTAATTTAACTGGTCGATCTATCGATTGTCGTCATTCACCTTCGAATCGTCAGGAAATTCTAGATTCCCGTATCAAGTCGACCCGTGTCCTTGGTGAGGCTTTGAACCATTGTATAAAACCTCCAACTGTTTGGTTGAATGCTAGTTCGATGGCACTATATGGCCAATGTGTTGGAGATGAAGAAGCTCACGATGAAAGTTCTCCAATCACAAAATCCGGTTTTTTAGAAGAAGTAACAGTAGCCTGGGAAGATGAGCTTTTTAAGTTCAATAATCCAAACGTCCGCAAAGTCGCGTTGCGCATAAGCTTTATTCTTGGCCGCTCTAGCGGTGCCTTTCCTTTACTCAAAAAGCTGACTTCATTTGGACTTGGAGGAAAACAGGGATCTGGCAAGCAATGGATGAGCTGGTTACACGAGGATGATTGGGTTGGCATCAGCCGATTTCTATTGCAAGAGAAAGATATAACCGGACCCGTCAATCTGGCATCTCCAGTACCCCTCAAAAACAAAGATTTTATGAGAGTTTTGAGGAATCACTTTGCTCCTCTAGGACTAGGCTTACCTGCACCATCATTTGGAGTAAGGATCGGCTGTTTTTTATTGGGGTCCGCTCCAGAGCTTGCTTTGCAAAGTCGTCGCGTCACTTCAACTATTTTAGAAGAAAAAAAATATTCCTTTACCTATTCGAGTTTGAATAGCGCTATTTACAATCTTCTTGAGTAATTTAAAAAAAAGAATTGAAGGACTACTAATTAGCTTGTGAGCATTTATCTTAAAGTTGGTTTTTTAAAATTAATTTTGACTGGGTTTTGTATGCTCAATCAAAGTTGCCTTTCTGCCGAAGTTTTTGAATCGGATATAGTCATTTATGGGGGTACTTCATCGGCAATTGTCTCTGCTGTTCAAGCAAAAAGAATGGGCAAGTCGGTGGTTATTGTTTCCCCCGCCCGAAGATTGGGCGGTTTGTCGAGCAATGGTCTTGGCTGGTCCGATACCGGTAAAAAAGAGGTCATTGGTGGAATAACTCGCGAGTTTTATCATCGTGTGTGGAGACATTATCAAAGCCCCGACGCTTGGAGGTGGCAAAAACTAGAGGATTATGGAAATCGCGGGCAGGGATCCCCGGCGATTGATGGAGACAGGCGTACAATGTGGGTTTTTGAACCCAAGGTTGCTGAGCAGATATTTGAATCTTGGATCACCGAAAATAAAATCAAAGTTTTCCGGGACGAATGGTTGGAAAGACCAAATGGTGTTGAGATGAAGAGCGGGAAAATAGTCTCTATCACTTCAGTGTCAGGTAATCGCTATGAAGCAAAAGTTTTTATCGATTGTACTTACGAAGGTGATTTGATGGCGGCTGCAGGAATCAGTTATATTGTAGGGCGTGAAGGGAACGATCGTTATGGAGAAACGCTTAACGGGGTACAAATCTCTGCAGCAAAGAAGAATCAATTTTTTTATCGTATCGATCCTTTCAATGTTCCTGGTGACTCTGCGAGTGGTCTTCTTCAGGGTATTAGTAGTTGGAAGCCTGAAAGGGATGGCACCGGTGATGATAAAATTCAAGCTTACAACTTTCGGCTATGTTTAACACAGGTTGAAGAAAATCGTGTGCCCTTCGCTCGGCCAAGTTCCTATGATCCATCTAAGTACGAGTTGCTGTTAAGAACTTTAATCCGCGGATCTAGGCATGTATTCTCTCATTTTGATCCAATACCCAATGCTAAAACGGACACCAATAACTATGGCTCTTTTAGTACGGATAATATCGGCATGAACTACAGGTATCCTGAGGGAACTTACGAAGAGAGAAGTCAAATAATCAGTGAGCACGAAAATTACTTGAAGGGATATTTCTATTTTCTAAGCAATGATCCTAGAGTTCCTCAAGAAATTCGTGATGAGATGAATCAATGGGGTTTAGCAAGAGACGAGTTTGAAGACAATGGTCATTGGCCGGAGCAACTCTACATTCGAGAAGCTAGGAGAATGATCGGTAATTTCATTATGACTGAGCATGAGGTTACGGGCAGGAAAAAAACACTAAGAGCTGTAGGTATGAGCTCTTACACCATGGATTCTCATAATGTTCAACGCTATGTTGCTAAAGATGAGAATGGGAAATCATATGTGTTAAATGAAGGAGATTTTCAAGTTGAGGTCAAAAAGCCCTTTAAAATATCTTTCGACACTTTGTTGCCGCAAAAAAAAGAGTGCGAGAATTTATTGGTGACTAACTGTCTGTCTGCGTCACATGTTGCCTTTGGTTCAGTCCGTATGGAACCAGTGTTTATGATTCTTGGTCAATCTGCTGCTACGGCTGCTGCTTTGGCGATTGATGGGGGGATTTCTCTACATGATCTCCCCTATGATCAATTGTGCAAACGCTTGTTGGCAGATGGGCAAGTTTTAAAATCTAAGATACAAAATAGAAAAAACAAGGGAGTCGGTATTCCGCCAAATACTTTAAGTGGAGTGGTGGTGGATGGAACTACGGTTGAATTTGAAGGTGAATGGACGGAAAGTAGTTCGCTTCGGCCCTTTGTGGGTGAATCTTACTATCATGATGGAAATGGTGGCAAGGGATTGCGCAAAGCAATGTTCCCATTTGTTGCACCAACAGATGGATTACACGAAATCAAAGTCTCGTATGCATCTTTTGGTAATCGGGCTGGTAATTTGAAGTATGAAGTTAAACACGATGACGGAATTGCCAAAATATTGGTTGATCAAAGAAAACCCCAAACGATTGGAGATCTTTGGTTCTCTTTGGGGTCCTTTAATTTTAAGAAAGGAGAGCAGTATTTTGTTTGCTTAAGTAATGAAAATACTGAGGGATATGTTATAGCAGATGCAATACAGGTGATTGGACTTACTTCTCCTATTGAAAATTAACTGGTCGCTAAAGAAGTATAACATTTCACCATTTACAATAATTAACCCAAATTTGATACGATGAAAAGAAGACCTTTTCTGCGATCTATCGGTTCAATCTTACCATTTTCATATTTGCCTCAAAGGGCAAAGGGATCTAACGAACGGTTTCAAATCGCGGCCATCGGGGTGGGAGGGAAGGGCGGAAGTGATTTTCAACATTTGGCCAGACATGGCGATGTAATCGCAGTATGTGATATTTCAGAAAAAAAAATTAAATACGCACGGCGTGGTCGTTCCCAAATTGCAAAATTTGATGATTATAGAGAAATGTTTGCTCACTTGGGAGGCAAGATTGATTTACTAAGTATAAGTGCTCCTGATCATGTTCATGCACATTCGGCTCAGTTAGCCTTAGACTTGGGAATACATCTTTTTCTACAAACACCCATGGCGCATACCGTTTGGGAAGCACGCCAGTTACAAATTGCTGCCCGCAAAAAGCAAATTTGCACGCAACTGGGTTTACAAGGCAGTACTTCTGATCTTTTTCGACAGGGAGTAGAGTTTTTGCAAGCTGAAGGCTTGGGCAAAATTTTGGATGTCCATGTATGGACTAATCGTCCTATTTGGCCTCAATCTGCCCAACATACAAAACGACCTAGCGAAAAGTTTTCTATTCCAAATGGTTTGAACTGGGATGCATTCTTGGGCCCCGCTGAAGATCGTTCATACCATCCACTTTATCAGCCTTATAATTGGAGAGGATGGCAATCTTTTGGCACTGGTGCTTTGGGTGACTCGGGGATTCACCTATTCAATTTGCCGGTTTTAGGCTGTGGACTCCAGAAACCTGAAAAAGTTGAATGTTTGCTTCGTGGCCCGGTAAACTCCGAGACCTATCCTTCTTGGGCAATTGTGAAGTACGAATTTTCTGGACAAGATAAAGGCCAAACAATTCCTATGCATTGGTATGAAGGCAAAATTGGCCATCTCAGTAAAACAGTTACTGGCGGAAAGAATTTTCCGAATCTCGAACTCTTTAAGGGACGAGAGCCATCAACGAGTGGATGTTTGATTCGAGGCTCGAAGGGGACTTTATATTCGCCTTCAATTTACGGGTCCAAGTGGGAAGTTTATATAGAGAATAAGTGGATGAAACCACATCAAATCAAACCTTTCAGCGGTGTACTTGGGCGAAATGGTAGGGGTGATTCTGGATTAAAGGATGAACTCGTTCGAGCAATTCGTAGGGGAGAACCAAAATCAACACTGGCCGGTTTTGATTTCGGCTATGAGATAACCGAACTAATTTTATTAGGAAATGTTGCCATCTTGGCGGGGGGAGAATTCTCTTGGGACCGAGAACTGGGGGCTTCTAATCGTAAGGATGTTAATAATTTGCTTACCAAATCTTATCGGAAGGGTTGGGAGGTACAGTCCGCTTAAATATTACCCCAAACTTACAAAGAAGTAATTACAAGTACATGCTGTCGTAAATGTCGGCTATTTTTCGAATAGCCAAAGCAAAAGCTGCTGTTCTGCGGTCTTTGATTTTTGGGTTTGAGCTATGTATTTCCTTAATTTCTTGGTAGCCTTCGCACATCGTATCTTCTAAGCCTGAACGGACAAGAGTAAGTTCATCGGGACCCTTTAGCAAATCGGCCTTGGCCTTTGGATCAAGGGGTTTATCTATGCCCGACTCGATTAATCTTACAATTTTAGCTCCTTGAGCCTCAACAAATCTTCGGTCCATTCTACCAAATCTGACATGGGATAAATTCTTTAGCCATTCAAAGTAGGAAACGGTAACCCCACCTGCATTCAAGTAGGTATCTGGAATGATAAAAATCCCTTTTTCCCGAAGAATTTTATCTCCGTCAAAAGTAACTGGCCCATTCGCAGCTTCAGCAATTACTCGAGCTTGGATTCGGGGAGCATTTTCTTTGGATATTACACCTTCAAGGGCGGCTGGGATTAATATGTCACATGGTAGCTCAAGAGCTTCCTTGCCTTTTTTCATATATCTCCCACTGGCAAACCCTTCAAGTTTCCCGTGTTCTAATTTATATTGATAAACAGCCTCAGTTGAAAGTCCTTCTTCGCAAACTAAGGCTCCGTCGCGTTCGATTATTCCAACAATAAGGGCTCCATCTTCCTCCTCTAGAAATTTGGCTGCATGATAACCAACATTGCCTAACCCTTGTACGATAATTTTTTTTCCCTCTAAATTGCCTTCCAAATTAGCACTTTTAAGGTCATCTGGGTGTCGGAAGAATTCCTGAATTCCGTATTGTACACCTCTGCCGGTTGCCTCTATTCGACCCTGAACACCGCCACAGTGCACTGGTTTTCCTGTTACACAAGCACGAGCATTGATTTCGTTGGGGTGAAGCTTTTGGTATTCATCCGCAATCCAGGACATCATGCGTTGGCCTGTGCCCATGTCGGGAGCTGGAACATTGATTCCGGGGCCAAGCAAGCCCCGTTTGTCTAATTCTTGAGCAAATCGGCGAGTAATGTGTTCCAATTCTTCTAACGAATATTTTTTAGGGTCGATGCTAAGTGCACCTTTTGATCCAGCAAAAGGAACATTTACAATCGAACATTTGTAGGTCATCAACGCAGCCAATGCCTCGACTTCTTGTTGGTCAGCAAAGGGTGCGTACCGTATGCCCCCTTTAGCAGGAAGGGCATGCTCACTGTGAGTGGCTCGCCAACCAGTAAAAATTTCGTATCCGCCGTTTAGTTCTACACCAAACTTCATCTCGCAAACTGCGTTGCAGGTGCGTATTTGTCTTGCTAGCCCTTTGGGCAAGTCCATGGCTTCTGCAGCCAGATTAAAACTTTTATTGACGCTTTCTAGAAATGAAAGATCTTTGATTTGTGACATGATCGGTTTTCTTAAGGAAAACCGTATGGCAAGCAATGTCTAAGTTTAAAAAATAATGCTAACCGTAATGGGAAAAAATTGCCTTGGGTAATCCTCCCAAGGCAAAAAAACACTATTCCTTAGGACGTGCTTCGTTAACCTTTAAGGGGCGTCCATTCATGTCGGTACCATTCAATGCCTCAATGGCTTGATTGGCTTCGTCATCGTTATTCATGGTAACAAACCCAAAACCTTTGGATCGTCCGGAAGGACGTTCTACGATAACGGATGCGCGATCGACGGTTCCATGTTCATTAAAGATTTCTGATAATTCTTGATCGCTAACGGACCAAGGAAGGTTTCCCACATAGATTTCCATAATACTGATTGTCTTTATTTATTGATAACATTGAAGTGCACGAGACTCATTTCGGTAGTTTGAAGTCACTTTTTACGAGTTAACGTTTGATCATTCAAAACCTCCAATTGTCCGGGCATAATTAGCCTTTACATTGAATGATTGTATGCATTTAAGCAATAGCAAAGAATTTAGCAGGATGAGCAGGGTTTTTTATTGGTAGGAAGTAACTCCTAAGCTACCTTACTAATCAAATGATCAGGATAAGAAAAGTTTCCGAACAAACCGAAAAAGACTTGCGAGAAATTAATAATCTGATTCCTCAGCTTTCTCAATCAGCTAAGCTTTTGACTAAGGCAGAATTCACATCCCTTCTTAATGCTGAGTCCACTCACCTCTATTTTGCAGAAGACAAGGAGCAAGTCCTTGGCATGCTGAGTCTCGTAACCTTTCCTATACCCACAGGATTGCGCGGGTGGGTGGAGGATGTAGTTGTAGACACAACAGCGCGAGGAAAAGGAGTTGGTAAATTACTCACCATGCATGCATTAAAGGAAGCACAAAAAATGGGTGTGTTGACAATTGATCTAACTTCTCGTCCAAGTCGCGATGTTGCCAATCGACTCTACCAATCTGTGGGCTTTTCTGCTCGGGTAACAAATGTTTATCGGTTCAAGCATGTTTGTTAAATTCGCAAAGTGCCTTGGGTTGTTGAGCAACTTTCGGTTAATTTGGATACCCTTAGTTTGCATTACTTATTTTAAAAAGCCTGGATTTGCTAATTCTGATTTGGATTTTCTTTTATCCATTGATGCAAGATCAATTGAGAGCAGCGGGGTTTCAATGTGGCTAAAGAATAAGTATCCGCAGATGAGTCAATTGGCAGACAATTTTGTTCGTGATTTAGATCAAGGGGATGAAATTCTTAATGCCATGGGCTTGAGAGAAGATGATTTTACTCATTTTACTGCTATGATGAAAGGAATAGATGCGTTGGCTGATTCTAATAATTCTAATCAGTTATCTTTTTCTGATCTTTTTTTATCCATCAATATAATTGCTGATAAACCGATGGACCTGCCTCGTTTTTTATCTTGGTTCAAAAATCAACTAAAGGACGAATTCACGACGGGCGTAGCTCAAAATTTAAACTTAGGGGAAGTTTTAACTAAAAAGTCTTTAAAATTCATTTTACCCATTAGTAAATTTTACAAATCAGTAGAGCAGAGCGAATCTCAACTGTTTTTGGATATGAATTTGTCTGTTGATATTAGTCTCGATGGAAACAGAACAATGATGGATGCCTTGGTTTCACGTTCTACTGATCATCTTGGCGGAAGTTTTGATATAAGAGAAAAGAAAATTCCTTTGCTCAATAATTTACCTGATGATCGCCAAATTTCTTTTTATTTCAAATTGCCAGATTCTCTTCGTGAAAAAATAGTTGGTAATGATAAGTTCTCGGACCCCTTGTTTAATGCTTTTGCTGGGGTTCACGAAATTGCCTTGGGAGTATCTTTTCGGAAAGAATCGATATCTTTAGAATTTTTGATCGAGTGTTTAGATGAAGCTTCAGCAAACGGATTAAACACATTGTATCAAGGTTCTTTAGGTATGGCTCAACTCGCTCTTGCTCAGGAACCCAAGGCTCGAGCTGCCCTTATTGCTTTGCGAAATATGAATTCCGAAATAAAAGAAAATTGTCTCCATCTAAACATGGAGTTAAATTCATCAGTTCTTGCTGAAATCATATCAGCATCTATATCCGCACTTTCTCCTATGCCTCCAATAGAAATTACTAAAATTGGTGCGAGAAGATTAGAAGGTTCACCTGCGCCTAATTTGTTTCTTCCCATGCTTAGCGGTGAAGACTTTAACTTAGCTAAACAAAAAGGAAAAGTTGTTGTGCTTGGGTTTTGGGCTACTTGGTCTGGGCCTTCAATCCGTAATCTACCTCTTTTATTAGAGGCAACCAGAGAATTTAATTCCTCCGAATTAAAACTTGTCAGCGTTAATCAAGATGCTTCGGTGAAAGAGTTATTGGAATTTATTAATCAGTATAACCTGCATGAGTTATCAATTTTATTAGATGAAAATTCATCAGCCTATGATGCCTTTGATGTAAAAGGATTGCCCCACACAGTGGTTATTGATCAAGCTGGAATTGTACATGATGTTGCAGTTGGCTTTTCCCCTTTTCAGGGACCTGACTTAAAAAGAATGCTTACCAAATTAATTAAATAATTCTACCGAGTATCAAGTCACTTTCTGGAATATTGAGTTCTTGGTAAGGCTAAACTCGCGAGAATTTAAAATTTAATTTGTCCAAAGTTTTAAGTCGTGGGCTATGAGTTAGTTGTTCCACAATTACACAGATAACGCCAAAAGGATATATAGATGATGATGATGAAAATTAATGATTTCCAAAAGTACAAAGCCACTTTATTAATCCCTTACGATCAATACTTTAGTCTAATTTATGACACTAAATATTTATTGGAAGCCCGACTTAGCTCGGGTCGAATTTTTGTGGCTCATAAATATTTTTACGGATGCAACCGCAGAAAGGCAGTAGAAAAGGCAACTGATTGGTACTCAAAAGATTTACGAGATGTATTGGGGCCGCCTAATCAAGTAATGATGATCGACGATCCAATGGAGGAAGTAATTTATGAAGAAGGTTTTATCTGTACCGATCTCCGAAATAAATACTTGGATGAACCGACCATTGATCGATTACTCAAAGACGCAGGCGGAGACCTAGGGCGAGATAATACAACTGGTTCGGGCAGTCATCCGACTTGCAGTGTAAAAAGGCTGCGCCGTCGTAGGAAACAAGACGTTCGACTGACCGACCGATTGACTCAATCTCCGAGTGGGGTAATTTATTACCGTATGACTGAGTTCCATAAAGGTAATGCTGGGAGAGCAAAATCTCGTAAGGTCAAACTTGCATCAAAATCTTTAGAGAAGGCTCGAAAAGAGATTATCCGTAGAGGATTGGATAGATTGGAGAAAGGTTCCCTCGACAATATGTCTGATTTCATGAATGTTTCACTCAGTTCTATAGCCGTATAGCGTACATATATTTTCTTGATGAGTTCTAACCTTCCAGACCGTTCAGCCGAATTGGTACAGTTGATGATGAAGCATCAAAGAAAGTTGTTAAGTTATATAATGACTTTAGTGCCTTCTCGTTCAGATGCGGAAGATATTCTTCAAGAAGCAAGCCTGACTATTTGTGAGAAGTTTTCAGATTACACTTCAGGAACAAACTTTTATTCATGGGCTTGTCAAATTGCTTATTGGAAAGTTCGTGCCGCCCGCAAAAAGTACGCAACCTCTAAAGTTATTTTCAACGAGGAAGTGTTTGAGGTCATCTCTCAAACTCGTGTAGAAATGGAGGAGGAGCTTGACCATCGACATCGGGCACTTTCTAAATGTTTACAAAAATTAAATGAAAGGGATCGCCGGATGGTATTAATCCGCTATGAGTCTGGACATAATGTAAAGGCTGCAGCTCAAGCCTGCGGTCGCACAATTCAAGGAGCATACAAGGCCCTGACGCGAATAAGAAAAAATTTGCACGATTGTGTGAGCTTAGAGGTCAGCGTGGAAACCCCTTGATGAGCTTAAACGATTTAGAAATCATCGAGTTGTACGAATTGCTCGATCGATTGGTTGAGAGGAACCTTTCTCACGAGCAGAGACGACGCCTGGAAGATTGGCTTAGTAAATCTGCCGAGGCTCGCCGCATCTATGTTTCTTTTGTCGATATGTCAGTGAGCTTGAGAAGCTATGCAGACGAAAGCTTATCTGTTAAAGAAGAGCCTGAGAATCGTAGCCAAATTGTGAAATTTATTAATTTTATTCAGCCATGGCTACCAATGGCTGCGGTATTGGTTGTCGGAGTATATCTTTACTCGAATCTTTCCTTAAGTTCTTTTAGCGGGAATGATCCAAGTGGAGTTGTCGATCAAAAGAGTTCTTCCGTACCAGAATACCAAAATTTTCATAGACCAGATCGAGCTTCTCCTGTCGCCGTGCTTACTAAATCCGTGGGATTGCAGTGGTCTTCGAATACGAATAATCGCCCAGAGCTTGGCTCTGCACTTGAGCCCGGTGTTTTCGAAATAGAAAGGGGGATGGCCCAATTGGAGTTTATGCAAGGAGCTACTGCGATACTGGAAGGCCCGGCAGATGCTGAGCTCATTAATGACAATGCTGTATCTATAAAATTAGGTAAGCTACGGGCCCATGTTCCTAAAGTAGCAATTGGTTTTAGCGTTGATCTTCCAATGGGCCGGGTAGTCGATTTGGGTACAGATTTCGGGGTCGCCGTCCATCCAGAGGGTTCGGCTGAGGTTTTTGTTTACAGAGGTAAGGTTCAGTACAAGGGCGTCGATTTTGAGGGGAATGAAGTGTTTAATGAGCTATCAGCGGGCGAGGCGATTTATTTAGATTCCTTTGGGATTTCAACACCATTAGATATGCCTTCTGGGAATTTCCTTGGAACTGCTGACTTAGCTTTTCGCTCTTTGGAAAACGCGCACAGGCGAAGATCCGCTTGGATGAAAAAAAGTAAAGAATTAGCAGCGGACCCTAATACATTGCTTTACTATGGCTTTGATGGACATGATTCTTGGTCTCGGGTTGTAAGGGACGAAACAAATCGTGCCAGCGGAGCCGGAGACGGTGCGGTAATTGGATGTAATTGGACAGAGGGTCGCTGGCCTGGCAAAGGTGCCTTGGAATTTGCCCAAGATAATGACCGGGTCTGCTTAAATCTTAATAAGCCCCTGAGACAGGCTACATTAGTAGCCTGGGTGCGGCTCAATGGATTGGGGGCCGATGGCGCACCTTTGGTTTTTTCAAAACCTCATTTAGACGGTGCGGTTGGATGGTCTGTGAACTCCTCCGGTAAGCTTGTGCTTGAAGTTAAAACATCCAATTTAATAGAAACCTATGAATCTGCCGTGGCTTTCCCTCCGGATCGTCTTGGAAAGTGGGTTCATTTAGCTACGAGCTTTGATGCGGAGAAAAAATGGGTAAATCATTTTATCAACGGGCGTTCATTTAGTCGTGAGAAAATAAACCAGGCTAATTCAATCTCTTTGAAAAAAGGTTTATTGGGACACTTCCAGGCATTCCCCGACCGTAACCCTAAACTTTCTCTTAGAGGATCTATCGACGAGTTTGCAATTTTTGCATCAGTTTGGGATGAAGGAACAATTCGAGAGCTTTTTGAAGTAGGCCGTCCACAAGGATTTAAGCCAGAACACCATTTGCCCTAATGCAAGAAAAGGGTTTGCCTTTAAAATCGGGTGCTTGCTAGTCCCTGTAATCCATGACCTAAATGGGCTGGATGTATCAGCTCCCTTAATGCAAGCATGTTGGCGTCCATTGGTCCTTCGCTTTCCCTGAAAATACGCTGAATAGAAGAGGTTGAATATTTTAACAAAAAAGATTCTTGGCTCATACGAATTGCAGGATTAAATCCATTTTCTTTCAAGCAGTGTTCCAAAATATCCCAGCACAAATGACAAGTAAGGTCTTGTTCTCCAGGATGGTCGAGTAACTTGCTATTCATCTTTTGACGGTAGTATCCTCTTGCTGTACCATCTGGTCGATCTTGCATGAGAATGTTTAGATCCAGTCCGTAATCAAAGGTTAGAAAAACTCCTTTCCAGGATGGCGGATACAAAATTTTTTGCATCATGGATAATGATCCACATGGCCAATCAATAAGGTATCCCTCTGTCGGATAGTGGGGGGGAGGGAAAGGAAGAGGTCCTTTTCTTTCCAGATCTATTTCCTTAAACTCGTCCCCTTTTAAAGCTACGAAAATCTCGAGCCAGTCGTCTGCTTCTTGATGGTAGCGAAATCGCTTAAATGGTTGAGCATCAAGCAACTCATTGCTGTAAATAATTGCACGTTTAGGGACATTAAATGTATCTCCTAAACGAATCACTCGTACCTGTTCAAAGGGATTCTCAATGCCATCTAAAGTAGAAGACCCAGGCTCTGCCCCGATTTCAACAAATGTAAATAAACTAGGGTCATTTTCGCCGAGTAAGTTTGTGCAAGCTTCAACAATCAAACTTCCCCATACGCCGCCGAGGTTGGAAGAAGTATAAAAATCATTGTGTTTAAATTTCCCTACCCGACATCTAGAATTTTGATAATATCCAATTTGTGGGTCGTATAATACCCACTCTAAAAATTCGTCATAAGGCATTTGTTTTCGCCCATTCAATCTATCAATAAAGGAATTTGACGTTATTTTTGAAAGCTTTGGCGTTGTCGGGCACATAGCTTTTGGGTACCTTGTTTGGCGTGAAACTCAAGCCAGCAATGTAATGATTTTGGGAATTGAAAGTTCCTGTGATGAATCCGCTCTTTCTTTATTTTGTCCTCAGCACGGTGTTGTAAATGAATGGATACACTCACAAGTCATCAAGCATGCAGAGTACGGTGGAGTCGTGCCCGATTTAGCTGTTCGTCAACATTTGGATAACTTTTTCCCATTGCTTGATCAATTGGATCATGAATTTAAATTGCCTACTAAAATTTCTAAAATTGCCGTTACTTGTGGTCCAGGGTTAATTGGTTGCCTCGGTGTTGGTCTGACTATTGCCAAGACTTTGGGGATGCTTTGGCACATACCGGTGTACGGCGTTAATCATTTGAGGGGGCATGCTTATTCCCCATTTATGAGATCGAATGATCAAGCCAGTCGATGGACTGATCACCTTCCACATCTTGGATTATTAGTTTCTGGTGGGAATACTCTCTTGTTTGAAATTACCGAGGACCGATCGATTACTGTCATTGGAAGAACAAAAGACGATGCTGCCGGGGAAGCATTAGATAAAGGTGCGAAACTTCTTGGCATTTCATATCCTGGTGGAGCGGAACTTGAGCAAATGGCAAAGAACGGAAATCCAACAGCTTATTCTTTCCCACGAGCTTTTAAATCCAAAGAAGATCATGACTTTAGTTTTTCAGGACTTAAAACAAGCCTGCTTTACACCTTACAAAAAATGAGTGAGGTCGAGGTTGAGCGGAACCACTCCGACTTATGTGCTTCGTATCAAGAAGCTGCTATGGATCAATTGGGTCAAAAGTGCCTTAGGTTTTTAGAGAAGAAAAGATACCGTAGTTTTGGCTTATCAGGAGGGGTAGCTAATAACGAGAACTTGAGGGATCGACTTGGCAAAATCTGTCAGGAAAGAAATTTGATTTTTTTGGCTGCTGAAAAGAGGCATACTGGTGATAACGCTGCCATGATAGCTCATGCTGCACATCTTGACCCAAACGGATTGTGGTCTAATTTGCGAGGTGGACTAAACTTTAATCCAGGTTTAACTTTAGACGCTGCACCCATTTAATTGATTTTAAAATGCATTACTTGCCACACTTTATAAAATCCTTAGAAATATATCATACACTATGATCTCCGATCCAAACAAACCCAAGAAATTATCCGCCAACGAAGGCATCAAGGAACGAAGTAACTTTTTGAGAGGAACAATCTCGGAAAGCCTATCCGACGACTCCACCGGGTCCATTTCGGCAGAGGATGCTCAGTTGACTAAGTTTCATGGTACCTACATGCAGGACGACCGTGATGTAAGGGCTTCCTTGATTAAGGAAAAGAAGGAAAAAGCATTTTCATTTATGATTCGCGTACGTGTTCCAGGAGGGGTTTGTACTCCCAGTCAATGGATTGGTATTGATAAACTAGCCGATAAATTTGGTGAAAGTACTTTGAAGCTGACGACTCGTCAGGCTTTTCAACTCTACGGTGTGCTTAAGCGTAACCTCAAGCAAACGATGAAGGAAATCAATGATACCCTGCTTGATACCTTGGCCGCTTGTGGTGATGTGAATCGTAATGTAATGTCTCCTGCCAACCCCTTTGAATCATCACTTCACCAGCAAGCACTCGATGTTGCTCAAAGTCTTCATGATCATTTGACTCCTCAAACTTCTTCCTATGCTGAGATTTGGCTGGATGGAGAAAAACAGGGAGGAATTGGCGAAGAAAGTGAAGAACCAATCTATGGAAAGACATACTTGCCTAGGAAATTTAAAATTGCTGTGGCATTACCCCCCAGAAATGATGTGGATGTTTTTTCCAACTGCCTTGGTTTTGTTGGAATACCTGATGGCGAAAAGGTTGTAGGTTACAATGTTTTGGTAGGTGGTGGCTTGGGCATGACTCATGGCAAAACCACCACTTATCCAAGGCTCGCTGATGTGATTGGTTTTTGCTCTCCAGATCAGGTGGTTCAAGTTGCAGAAGAGGTCGTTAAAATACAACGCGATTTTGGTGACCGTACAGACCGAAGACATGCACGGATGAAGTATACGGTTGAGGATCGTGGTGCGGATTGGATGCTTGAAGAGTTGAACCGGCGTCTTGGTTGGGAGTTGCAAGAGTCTCGAGAATTTAATTTTGATTCCACTACTGATAGGTATGGATGGACGGAGGATTCAGATGGGAAATGGGCATATGGCCTATTTGTTGAAGGGGGACGTCTAAAAAACGAAGAGGGCAGTCGTGGACGTGTAGCACTGCGGAAAATTGCTGAAGAAATCCCTTGTCAATTTCGCCTCACCGCCAATCAAAATGTAATCATTGCCCGCGTATCTGCAGAAGATAAGGAAAAACTGGTTGGGATTCTCAGTGATCACGGAATGACACTACCTGAGCAGTTGTCTGGTATTCGGCTTAATTCAATTGCATGTACTGCTCTGCCCACATGTAGTTTAGCTCTTGCAGAGAGTGAACGCTACTTACCCCAATTGGTCGACGAACTTGAGTCGATTATTGATCGTCTAGGCCTACGTGGGGAATCAATAGCTATACGATCAACGGGTTGTCCCAACGGATGTGGCCGTCCATATCTTGGCGAAATTGGTTTGGTTGGTAAAGCACCAGGGAAATACAATTTATACCTTGGCGCTGGTCTTGATGGTACCCGTTTGAATAAATTGTACCGTCCGGCGATTACTCATGAAGAAATTGTTGATGAGTTGCGACCCGTGCTTGAAGATTTTGCTGCTAATCGCGGCCCCGAAGAAAGATTTGGAGATTTTTGTATTCGAAAAAGCTATGTTAATGCTACGGTTAAAGGGACTGACTTTCACGAATAGCTCGATAGCTTTTTGTCTTCATCATTTTTTTTAGGTGAAGCGCAGGTATTCTAAATCCTTGGGCAGACGGACTCATGCAAATCCTGACGCACCAGTATCTACCTTAGGCGAAGAAGAGTCTTTGGAGAGGCTTGATGCCTTGAAGGAAGATCCTTTTATTCTTCTACTCGACCAAGTGCAGGACCCTAGGAATTTAGGGGCTTGTTTGCGTTCGGCAGATGGTGTGGGTGTTAACTTGGTTGTTTTGCCAAGCGACCGTTCGGCTGGTTTAACAGATGTAGTTAGACATGTTGCTTGCGGTGCGGTGGAAAGACTCCTTATTACCAGAGTTGGGAATTTGGCTCGGTATATGGAGAAGCTGACTGAGCGGGGTATTCGCCTGATAGGCACCAGTGATCAGGCGACCACATCTCTTTATGATTCCACCATGAGTGGACCGTGTGGATTGATTGTGGGTGCAGAAGAAACTGGAATACGTCGATTGACAGCCAAACACTGCGACGAATTGATTTATATCCCAATGAGTGGGACGGTTGCATGTTTGAATGTATCTGTCGCCACTGGGGTTTGCCTCTTTGAAGCCCGTAGGCAACGATCCTCCTAGCTAGGTCTCTAAGCGCTGAGTGGCAGGTGTGGAAGCTTTGAGAGTGAGGCTTTCCGAAAAAACTGTGTTCTTAATCCACCGAAAACAAAGGCCAAAGAATACCGTGCTAAGAATAGAATTCCGAAGGAATAAATAGGCTGGGGCGTATCCGGGTTCGCCAAGTACAGTCGCTTGGATAAGACCAGAAAAGTTCTTAATGTAGGCAGGGTTAATTATCCAAGCAAAAGCACAGGTGACCACATGAAAGATAATGGCAGACCCGACAGCCCCGGCAGTCCAGGAATAAGCACTTTTATTATTTCCGAGTTTTCTACCCAATATCCATATGGCTATATAACTGGCAAGAGTAGCTAGCATGAAGGGTTCAAGGAAGTTTATCCCATAAGAGGAACTCAAGAATAAATCACTAAGGAAAATCGCCACAATTGGAGCTACCCACGAGAAAAAACCTTTCATGTATGCTCCACAAAACATGAAAATTGCCAAGGTGGGAGAAAAGTTAAAGAGACTAGGGTAGTCAAGTGGAAGATGACGGCTAAACCCAACAAGAATAATTAATCCAACAATCCAAAGCTTAGGAGATAAACGATCAGCTGAGTGGTCTAAGGTAGGCATAATATCTCTTTATAAAAATTTAATTGAGGGATTGCAATCTTAGCTTAGGTCTCCCCTATGGGGTTTATGAGCACGTTTTGCTAATCGGTCGAGTAACTCAGCTTGCTGTTTACTAAGTTTTTTCTTGGCATCGCACAGTGGCAATAGTTCGACGCGGTCAATTTCTGGGAATGTCCAAGTTTTACCAGACCCCTTTGGGTATTCCATAGTAATTTCATTACAGACGGGTAGGCGATCATCTGGCCAATCGCCTTCAAAAGCCCAGGCAAAAACTTCTTTTCCGTTATTTTGGATAATTGAGCCAAGATCTAAAAAAGGGCCACTGGGAGCCATTCCTGTTTCTTCCTCGAATTCGCGCCGGGCTGCCGAAAAAATATCTTCATCTGGCTCGGGTTCACCTTTGGGTATACTCCACCATCCTTCGTCTTTATCCTTAAAAAAAGGCCCACCAGGGTGAGCTACTAAACAATAAATTTTATCTTTGTTAGAATTTCTTCGGTACAATACTAATCCACCACTTACTTTTTTCATTCTTTAGGTAGGGGGAAATTTAAAGTCATAATCATTAAGTCGTGGCTTTTGTTATCGATTCTACGAGCATTTGGTAATGTACCAATAATTTTAAATCCTAAACTAGAATAACAATAAATTGCAGGTTTATTGTTAGACAAAACATTGAGCCTTATACTTCTATAATTTCCTGATTTTTGGCTTATTTCAATTAATGACTTACAGAATTTTTTCCCATAACCTTTATCCCTTTGATTAGGTCTGACAATGATGCGGCAAAAATTTAACCGATTACTGTTAGGCTTCTTTACAATTTCTCCATAAACTAAAAGTTTACCTTCTTGATCCAACCATCCCATAGGAGATATGTTTTTTTGTAAGCAATGCAGTTTTAACGACCTTGGATTAAACGGTTTACCAGAGAAGGTGTTGCCCGACCAGTAGACTAAGTCTTTTTGATTTTGGATCCAATTGCACAACTCAGTAGTCCAATCTGTTAGAAAGGAATTTGTTTTTAGTGACTGGGTGACAAGTTTTGAAATCACTGGAGTGAATCAATCCATGCTAAAGAGTTTGTTCATTGCAAGATTAAGAAAACCTAAACTTTGAGGATATTCTTGAAAAACTCTTACTCTTATCCAATTGTTTGAATTTATGATAGATAAATATCAGCAAATCGAACTTATAAAATTATGAAATTGAAAAATAATCTTTTGGCCGGTGCTTTGTTGGTTTTTTTAGCAGGCATTTTAATGGGGTCGTTTTTGGAAAAACCAGAAACCAAGCTTAATGTTATTATGGCAGGAGTGGACGAAAAAGGGAATTCCGTTTGTGTGAATAAATCACAAGTTTTTCTTTTCAAAAAATTAAATGGCGAAAAAAAGATAATTTTCCATTACCACGATGCATTAAGTAAAGAAGCCATTGTATCTAAGTCCTTTCCAGACAGTGAAACGCTTGAAACCTATTGGGATCAACTAATAAGGAACTGGTAAACCTAGCTCCACATATTTGTATACTTCCCTTGTGGGTCATAAGTAGCTGCTTGCTTTTTTACATTGAAGTATCGACCCGGTCGGGGATCATTCCCGTAGCCTGAGAGATAAAGCCAGTTTCCATAATTACTGCATGGGTCGTAATCAATAAGTTGCTCTTCAAACCATTGTGCTCCTTTACGCCAGTCAAGTTCGAGGTTGTTAATTAAGTAAGAGGCCACATTTTGTCTACCTCGATTGCTCATCCATCCAGTTACTCGAAGTTCATTCATGTTCGCATTTACAAACGGATTATTAGTTCTTCCATTTTTCCATTTATGGAATCGTTCTTCTGCATCGTCTGGTTCTGATCTCTTCTCTCTTTCAGGGTGAATTCCACGACTTTGGAAAATCTTGGGTCCGTGTACCCGGGCGAGAAAATGGAAAAAATCACGCCATAATAATTCAAAAATTAACCAGTAGGTACTTTCATTTGCTCCATGTTGAATTTCATATTTTTTTATTTCCTCGTAGATTTCCCGTGGAGACAAACAGCCCGTTGATAGCCAAGCTGAAAGACGCGAAGAGAAATCAGCCCCAGTCATTTCATTTCGAGTAAGCTTATAAGTGCTTAAACACTGTTTGTCCCATAGCCAATTCTTGATGCGATTTTGTCCAGATAATGATCCTCCCTTGAATGTGAAATAACTTCTTGCGTCCAAAGTATTATTGAAAAAGCCCAAATCTGATAGGGTAGGTAGGTTAGCATGAGTGCTGTCGCAACTATTCAGACTCTTTGGCGGTGCCATACACGGTCGCACGATCCACTTTTTTTCCACTTTTTTCCGGAACTGAGTAAAGGTTTCCGGTAAGTCACTAAGCACGAATGGCAGGTCATCAGGGTGGACTAGAGTCGCATTACTAGTCAGGGTTGTTGGTACGACTTTTGAAAGTGCTTCTTCAGTCTTAGTTTCCTCCCATGCACTTTCCTTAGAAAGGAAGCAGGTTTCAGCACCGTGTTTATCCATGAGATGTGGAATGGAAATCTCGATATTTCCATAAATAATGTTTAGTACGCCACCCAAGTTATTGATTTGTTCTATTAGGCATTGCAACGATTCTAGTATGAACCTTGCCCGATGTGTTGATATTCTATGGGGAGCAGATTCTCGCCACAGTCTGTCCTCAAATACATAAACTAAGTGAAGTCTGTCACAAGCATCTAGGGCTGTTAAGAGTGCTCGGTTATCGTGCAGTCGCAGATCGTTTCGAAAACAAAATATGCCGATTCGCATCCTGTTCATTCTGTGCCATATCCAAACAGAGGCAATGTTTACCCAACTATTTTTCGAGAGGATATATATAACCACCAATCGAAAAATTTTTTCGGTTAGGTAGAGTTTTAGTTTTAAAGATGAAGAAGGTTAAAAATTTAAAATTCTATTGATTTAAAAATAAGTAATAGTCCTTTATGCGAATTCCGCCATTTTGGTCCATCGGTAGAATTTCGCAAAGTTTGGCATGAGCAGGTCCGATTTCAAATTTCTTTACTTTGCCTTCAGCATCTCGTTTACGGGGTAAGCCAGACCTTCCGATAATTTCCACACATTCAATGATGTCTTTGCCGTTGTAACCCTTTTCCCACGAATCACTGTAGAGACCATCTGGGTGATGGAATCCAACAATAATTCCAAATCTAAAAGAACCATTTCTGCGATGCCTTATTACATCCCCTAACTGGAATATTTTTCGGTTTCGAATATTGATAACTTTTAATTTCCTGCACTTTTCATGTTGTGCGGAAAAGAGGCGCAACCTTGCAAAGTTACCGCTAAATTTTGGACTCAAACTTCTGGGAGTTAATTCTACGAGTTTTAGTTTTGGTCTTTTCCCTTCTGTTATGAAAACAATCTCACCGACTCGTTTCCTTCCAGTTCCAGTATTTCTTTCGACCACTACATCACCGAGTTCAAAATCTTTTCGAATAATTTTTTTCATAAAGCTTTATATTAAACTAAAACAATAAATATACTAGATAGCAAGGTTAAAATGCAATATGGCTGATTTTCCTGACTACATAGGGATAATTGCTGAGGGGTACGAAAAACTTGGGCTTCTAGGTGAAGTACTGCTCAGGACCCTTGGGACTTAAAGTAAAAATCTTTTTTTGAATAATTTCCTCTCGAGTAAAGAGTTTTAATTAGAGTAATGAAATTAAATTTTAATACCCTGCGAACGATCTTAATATTACATAATGAGATTTTTAATTTTCCTTGTAGTGATAAAATTAAAAACGAGTTGATGTTGCCAATTTGGTTTATTCTATAAAATTATTTGTTGTGGCTTATTTGGGAATTGATTTAGGGACGGGAGGAATTCGGTGTGTTTTGATTCGGGAAGATGGGTCTGTAATAGTTGAAGTCTCCCGTTCGTTGCCCTGTTTGAACCGTTCATCAAAAGCTGGAGAATCAGAGCAGGATGCACTTGATTGGATCAGTTGCTTAGAAGATGCTTTCGATGAACTTTTTTCAGTTCCTCATCATCGGAGAGTCTTATCTGTGGCGATTGATTCCACATCGGGTACAGTCTTGCCAGTCAATCAAGAAGGACATCCACTTGGGCATGCATTTTTACACAACGATGTTCGTGCAATAGATGAGGCTGAGGAATGTCGAAGTCTTTTCGGCGGAGAATGTTCGCCCACCTTCGCATTACCGAAGATCTTATGGATGCAACGACGACTCCGTTTACCAGATAATGTGCGCTTTCTTCATGCTACTGATTTTTTAAATGTTTGGGTATCCGGATTGATCGAGATTCCTACAGATTTTACTAATGCGATGAAAACAGGAGTAGACTTGGAGACCAAAGACTGGTTGGAAGATCTACCATCCATTAACTTGCCTTCTATTATAGCACCAGGACAATTAATCGGCGAGATCTCACTGGTTCACAAGCAGAGGTGGGGCTTGAGCGGTTCTTGTTTGTTGGTTAGTGGGGCTACAGACTCAAATGCTGCCTTTTATGCCTCCGGTGCGGGTCGGGTTGGTGAATGGTCGACCACGATAGGGACCACTCTTGCAGTCAAAGGCCTTTCAAAAAACCGATTATTCGATCGGTTGGGTCGAATCTATTGCCATCGTCATCCAGATGGATCTTGGCTACCAGGGGGTGCTTCTAATGCTGGCGGTGAAATTTTGAAGGATCGTTTTGGCAAACGATTACAAACTTTAGAAAATCAAATTACCACCTTTCCCACCAAGCCCCCTCTTTTTTATCCATCTATTCGTAAGGGAGAGCGTCTTCCTTTTACTGATCCTCACTTTAAGCCATTTGGTGTAAGCGGAGCTGTTGGAGAAAGTGAATTTTTTATCGGTTGCTTGGAAGGCTTGGCTTTTGTGGAACTAATGGTTTACCAACTTTTGGAGAAGCTTGGAGCTGAAGTCGGCCCGTTTATTTTTGCCACTGGAGGAGCAGCTAAAAGCAAAATGGGACTTCAAATACGTGCAGAAATGTTACAAAGATCTATTCTTATTCCACAATACCCAAACTCTGCGATGGGTGCGGCTATACTTGCGATAGCTGGTCATACCTCAAGAACTGTGGGAGAAATTTCTGGAGAAGTTGTAAACATAGTGACCCAAGTTGATCCTTCTGCGAAGCCTGACCCTGCTAGACAAAATCGCTTTGAACGATTTTGTCAGCTATGTCACCAGGGATCTAATCAATCTGAGTAAACAAAATATGGAGTTGGAATTAGTCATATCTGATCTGGATGGTACCATTGTGGAAACGGAAAACTACCACCGACTTGCCTACAATGAATTATTTAAGGAGTTGGGGCTAGATACCAGATGGAGCAAGCAAGACTATGCTCATCGGTTGCAAACTATGGGGGGAAATAAATTTCGTGAAATCTTTTCATGGCTAAATTTACCCGACAATAAATATGAGCAGAGTAAACAAAGGCTTTATGCCCGTAAAACTGAGCTTTATGTTGAATTAATTACTCACGATTTAACTGCGGGACAGCTTCGCCTAAGACCAGGAATTCAAAGGTTGTTCAAAGAAGTACAAGATTCTGGAATTCCGATTGCTATAGGAACTGCCTGCGTTGGGTGGGCTGCCCAAAAAGTTGTGCAGGCAGCTTTGGGGGAAGCCTTTCTTCAATCACTTGCTTGTTTGTGTGGCGGGGAGTCGACACCAAAGCATAAACCTGCTCCGGATATTTATTTACTGGTCGCTCAAAAAGTTGGCGTTCATCCAGAATCTTGTGTCGTTATTGAGGATACACACCACGGTCTGCAGTCTGCCAAAAGGGCTGGTATGACTTGTCTTGCAACCCCAAGTGAGTTCGCAGCCATGCACGATTTTTCTGAGGCCGACTTGGTCCTACCTGATTTGAACTCTCCAAGCCCTTTTAATCTAAAGAGCTTGAAGGATCTTTTGCTTAAAAGATAAACAAGTCTTTAATTTAAATTAGAAATCCTGGTCTTTAATTTCCAAACTCTTGGATGTTCCGAGCCTAACCAAGACGAAAAGATGGATAGTGCCTGTTGAAATGCAACTTTTGCCTGTTTTGAATTTCCTTGAATTTGGTGCATCGACCCCAAGGTAAAGTATGTCTCTCCGATTTCCATATTATTTTTGCCTTGTTTTTTTTCTAATTCAGATATCGAGCTCTCGAGTCTTTTAATTGCACGATTATAATCATTTCTGGACATTCGGTTGACTAATTTATCATCGGACCTTTTTTGAATAACTTGCCTACCTGACGGCTGAAAAGGCGATGGCGGGGGTGGTCCATCCTCTGAGATGGTTTCTCCATCCGTTGACCGAAACCATTTTTTAGACTTAGTAAAAGCTCGGGAAAGATATTCCACTGTTTCGCTCTTGGTCACGGTTACTCCACTACCACTACAAGACACCAAAAAGGAAAATAGAATACTACTAGTCCAAAAACGAATCATTCCTAAATGAACTCGAATGTTTCCCTTGGGTCAATCCCTCATCAACTTCAAACCTTGGCACTGTATAGAACTTGATTTAGGAAAACACTTCTATGCCAAGAAATTGCTCAGCTCATGACTATTCTGCCTTGATTCGTAAATGGCGAGCATTGTCCAAAAAAACACCTTTGCGGGTAGGGAAAGTGAGTACCCCAAAGTCCTTACCTTTTTTTGAGGTAACTAATGGTTTACTATCTAGGGAGAAGCCATGTCTTTACATATCTGCTGGGATTCATGGTGATGAACCTGCACCTTGTTGGGCTCTACTTGAATGGGCAGAGAAAAACCATGGTCTTCTTCAAAATTTTCCGGTTTTGTTCTATCCATGCCTTAACCCGTGGGGCTTGGTACATAATTCTCGACTAGATGAAAATGGGGAGGATCTTAACCGAATCTGGGGGGATGTGTTTCATCCGCTGACCGAACAAATTTTGAAACGGATTGAAGGTTTATCCTTTTTTCTTTCATTGAATTTGCACGAAGATTTCGATGCCAATGGTATTTACATCTACGAACCATACCGAGGAGGAAGAACTGACCGCTGGACAAATCAAATTCTTCAAGCCGGAAAAAAAATCCTCCCTTTGGATACAAGAAAAAGAATCGATGGAAAAAACGCAAAAAATGGAATTATCAGGCCCCGGGTTAGCCATCCACCCAAAGAGGGTGTTCCGGAAGCCCTTTATCTTTTTCAAAATCACGGAATAAGAAATTTCACTATTGAAACTCCCTCGGAAGCATCTTTAGAGAAAAGAATTCTTACCCATCAAGCTATGATTCAGGAAAGTGTACGCCTAGCAACTAGAACTTAGTTTGATTGAAGGCTAGATTAACAAAGATGATAAAATGGTGCGGGCAGAGGGAATCGAACCCTCGACACCAGCTTGGAAGGCTGGGGTTTTACCCCTAAACTATGCCCGCTTGAGGAAAGGTTGAAATAAAACCGAAGGTAGGGCTCTCGGTCAAGGGGAATCAAGCTTTGTTGTCAGCTAATTTAAGTGCTTGGCATACCTCTTGATGAAAAATTTGAGAACCAACTCGAAAAGGGCATGGTCTCATTGCCGGACTAAAACTTTTCATGGGAAAGGCAGGATCCCGAATAAAGTGGAAACGGGCACCGGCTCCTTCACAGATGGCATAACCCGCTGCACAGTCCCATGGCTTAGCCCGAAATTCCAAACAACCGTCTAGCCTACCTGTTGCCACATTAGCCAAGCCGACGGCGGCAGATCCCGGGCAGCGAATCCGCCATACCTGCAAGGCTTCGTTTAGGGCGTTTAATTCTTCAATGGGTATGGGGAAATGCATGCAAAAGGTAAGCTTTTCATTAACCAAGGACTGGGCAGCATGCACGGGGCGGTCTCCTTCGATAGCCCCAAACTGGGGGCCGCCCTGTAACAAGTTGTCTCTCCCATAATCGTAAATAAATCCATAAACGGGTAATCCGTTTCGGAGTAAGCCCAGCGAAATCCCACATTCGGGTACTCCGACTGCGTAGTTGTTTGTTCCGTCAACGGGATCAAGAATCCAAGCGAATTCACCTTTCAGAGGTATGGGTTCCGGAGTTTCCACCGATTCCTCAGAACAATAGTCATCAGCAGGAAATTGTATTTCCAGTGCGGAAAATAGCTGAACAGATATGGTTTCATCAACCTCGGTAACACGAGTACCATCTCCTTTCCAACGGCTCTGAGTAAGCCCAAAATTTGCCCGAAAGTAGTCGACTTGGTCGAGTACGGCTTTGTGTCCGGCAAGTATGCGTAGGTGCAGTTCAGAATCTGCAGAGGACAGGTTGGGCGTTTGGTTGGTTAGGGTTCGATCCATTTTCCTTCTTCTTGTATGAGATCGACCAATCGGTCAACCGCCTCCTTTTCCGGGATGGCGGATTTTACCTTTTTCTTACCCACATATAGATCGATTTTCCCCGGTCCTGATCCAACATAGCCAAAGTCAGCATCAGCCATTTCGCCGGGCCCGTTTACGATGCAGCCCATCACCGCAATGGTAACTCCCTTAAGGTGACCGGTTGCTTGCTTGACTTGTTGAGTAGTGCTTTGTAGGTCGAATAAAGTACGTCCACAACTCGGACAAGCGATAAATTCAGTTTTGGATACCCGTGCTCTAGCTCCTTGTAATAAGTTGTAGGCAAGGGCCCGGTTACGATCGAGATCCCCCGTGTGTTCAATAGAGAGAATATCCCCAATTCCATCACAGAGCAGGGAGCCAGAAAGGATTGATGAATCGAGCAATCTAGCAGAAAAGAAATCGTCACCCTCTACTAACCTGAAAGAGTCGGAATTACGTATCCAAAGGGGAAGGGATAGATCTGCCGTCTCCAAGGCACAAGCTAAGGCTCGGTAAGCCGCCACTGGGTTATTCCACGGTGCAATTGTTTGCAGGGTGATAACGGGGGGGCTGGATGCAGCGTTTAGTAGAAGTTCAATTCCTGTGGAAAGAGTGGCTCCAGGTAGAGAAATGCAGGGGTGATGGCCAGCTGATTCACAATGAGCGAGGAACCTTGCGATCTCTGACTCGTCCGTTCCTATTGCTGTGGCATGCCAAAGCAGGGGAGGGGAGGAATGCTTTATTGGAGGAAGCTCAGTGCAGGGATCTTCTCTCAGGTCATCGATAACAATTACGGAAACCGCCCCAAAGAGAGAGTCGCGCAAAATTTCTAAATTAGGAAGAGAGGACGAATTCTCAAGTGAAACGATTAGTCCTTCGATCGGGGCGTCCTTGGCTGCGGATTGAGAACGGGCTGTTTCCCCAATGATTTCTTCCACTTTATCCAGTCGATGAGGGGTGGATACTAAAACACAGGGTGGAGATTTTTCTCCTACCTTCAAGGTTTTTGAATTAAGCGATATCGAGGGGCAGGGCCGACGCCGGTAGAGATAGGGGTCTATAAAATCAATAGGGTCGGGTAATTTTTGATCTTTTGATTCCCAACAAAGGTGTGCCCGCTGTGCAAGATCTTGAGCTACTGGGATTTCCGCAACCGGATCTTCAGTTAAAGAAACCCGAACTGTATCTCCCAATCCATCCAGTAGCAAAGAACCTATGCCAATGGCACTCTTAATACGTGCATCTTCTCCATCTCCGGCTTCGGTTACCCCGAGGTGAAGGGGATAATCCATACCTTCTTTATTCATTAAGGATACCACTAAGCGGTACGCCTCAATCATGATTTTTGGGTTACTCGATTTCATTGACAATACCATCTCATGGTATTGATGAGAGCGGGCGATGCGTAAAAATTCTAGGGCAGATTCGGCCATACCACGGGGAGAATCCCCAAAACGATTCATAATACGGTCGGAAAGGGATCCATGATTTGTTCCAATGCGCATGGCTCGCCCTAGTTCTTTGCATCGTAACACCAGGGGAGTGAAGGTATCGTGCAGACGATCTAGCTCTTCTTGGTATTGGGATTCGGAATATTCTCGAATTTGAAACTTTTTACGGTCTGCGTAGTTGCCTGGGTTTACACGGACTTTCTCTACATATTTTGCTGCCTCCATTGCCGCTTGAGGCATGAAATGAATATCGGCAACCAGGGGAACCTCAATTTTTGCCGCCCTTACCTCCCTTGATATTTCTTTGAGTGCTTCGGCCGCCCTTAAATTAGGAGCGGTTATACGTACGATCTCACATCCGGCTTCCGCCAGCTCAATGGACTGACGGGCGGTAGCCCGGATATCCATGGTGTCGGTAGTGGTCATCGATTGTACCCGGACAGGTTGTTTCCCTCCGAGGGTTAATTCGCCTATTTTTACCTCCCTGGTGGTACGCCGGGTAGAATGAAACCTGGATACGCAATAGGGAGATATCGGACCCATTACCAAAAGTGAAAAGGTTTTCCTTTAGAAGGGAAGAATGCGCTGCATGTCAAAAAAGGTGACATAGAGCATAAAGGAGAAGAGCAAAGCCACAAAGAGAACCTGGGCTCGTTCAAGGAATGCGAGGGGCAACGGTTTGCCCCGCAACTTTTCAATTGTGGCAAATAGCATGTGTCCACCATCTAAAACCGGAATGGGCAAAAGGTTGAGAATGGCTAGGTTCACATTAATAAAAACAACGAACCAAAGAAGTTTCTTAAAGCCGATCTTCGCAAACACACTCAGGTGATTCACAATACCCACTGGTCCACTCATGTTACGGAGTTTTACATCAGATGCGGGGCTGACCAGTCCGCTAAGGGTTAGGTACATGTCTTTTACTCTGCTATAAATTAAGCTAAGGGGATTTGGGTAGGTGGTAACAATTTTGAACTCTGGACGAAATCCGATTAATCGACGAATGCTAGGAGCTCCGCCAACCATAATTTCTTTTTCAACCGGAAGTAATTCAACGGTTCGTTCTGGACCTCCTTCACCACCTTGGCAGACAACTAAGGAAATGCTTTTGTTATTATCCGTTTTTTCCAACATGTAAACGAGCTGAGCAAAGGAATGAATCACTTCTCCATTCATGGATACCAGTTGGTCTCCAACTTGAAGACCAGCTTCTACAGCAGGCATGCCTGGTGATAATTCCCCTATGAAAAAAGTTTCTTTTGGACCGATCCCAATTACCCTCATTTCTTCCGGACCCCAGACTTCGGGGTAGATTTCAAATTTTTCTTCCTTGCCGTTTCTTGAAACCGATAAATTGAGAAGTCTTCTGCCTTGTGCCGTTTGTTGCTTGCCGGTAATGATCCGGTTTTGAATGTCCATGAAGTCATCAACGAGGGATCCATCAACGGTCAAAATTTCGTCACCAGGCAAAAGGCCAGCTTTCTTAGCAGGTGAGGTGACCTCTTCACCTTCTTCCACGAGAGGATTCCAGCGTTCCACAGTATCTGCAACATAACCAATCTTGTTGGTCAACTGTGCATCAGTGACATCGTACCCGAAAAACCACAAGACAGAGGATAGAGTGAATGCGAGCAAAACATTGAAAACTGCCCCCATTACCGAAACGATCATCTTGTCAGTGTATGTGATCTTGGGCATCGGTTCATCTTTAGGTGCCTCATCCTCATCCTCATCAAAATCATCCCAGGCAGATGGGCGTTCTACTGGATCTTGGGAGTCCTGCCTCCGTTGCTCTTCATTACCCTCTAATCTCCCCATATCCGACAACTGCGGGAGGGCGACATAGCCCCCGAAAGGAATGGCAGACAACCGATATTCTACACCATTACGGGTCCATCCAAAGAGCTTGGGTCCAAAGCCAATGGAAAAGCGGGTGATGGTCAGCCCACGCTGGCGGGCAGCTAAAAAATGTCCGAGTTCGTGAATGAAAATAGTGAAACCCAGGGCAAATAGGGCAATAAACAAAAAAGCAATGTCGAAGAGCATGGTCATGACTAAAAAGAAAGAGGGATGAGACTAAGCGACCTGAGAAATCGCTTGCTCGGTAAGGGATCGGGCTTCTTGGTCGAGGGCAAGTAAGTCCTCAAGTGCGTGAACTGAACGGTAATCGAAGTGGTTCAAAGTAATTTCAATCATGCGGGAAATCTTGCCAAAGCCAATTCGATTCGAGAGAAAGGCATCTACTGCCATTTCGTTGGCTGCATTGTACACTAAAGGAGCACATCCACCTTGTTCCAAAGAATGCCTCGCCAAACTGAGGCAGGGGTAACGGTCCAAGTCGGGTGGCGAAAAAGAAAGTTCCATAGCAGAGGAAAGGTCCAACCCCTGCTCGACCCCGGAAAAACGTTCTGGGAAGAGTAGTGCGTTTTGTAGGGCAAAGGTCATGCATGGGGGGGACATTTGGGCGAAGCTACAACCATCCGAAAAACGAACAATTGCATGAACAATACTTGGCGGATGAATCAGAACATGGAGCTTCTCTGGAGGGAGATCAAAAAGCCATTTTGCTTCAATTAATTCAAGGCCCTTGTTGGCCATGGTTGCTGAATCTACCGTAATTTTTGGGCCCATGTCCCAATTGGGGTGACGCATGGCTTGTTCTGGAGTTGCCTTATTTAAGTCTTCGATTGGCCAGTCCCGGAAAGGTCCGCCAGATGCGGTCAGGGCCAGGGAATCCAAGGCTTGTTCAGGTTGTCCCTGCAAACATTGAAAAACCGCATTATGTTCACTGTCTGCAGGTAAAATACGGGCTCCGGTTCGACGGGCGGTCTCCATGACTAGTTCGCCTCCTACCACTAAAGATTCTTTGTTTGCCAAGACCACATCCTTGCCGGCTTCAAGTGCTGCAAGGGTGGGGGCAAGTCCGGCCGCACCAACTACGGCAACCAATACAACATCTGACTCGTCCCAGCCTGCAAGTTCAGTAAGAGCATGAGCCCCAGTGGACAATTTAGATCCAGATGGAAGTGCAGGCGGAGAAGCGGGTGGCTGATGTAAATGAACTTTCTGCACTCCAAATTCTCGGGCAATGGAAGCGAGTTCATCTGCTTTTTGGTATGCCGATATGCCGATCAGTTTTAGCTTATCCGGGTGTTTGCGGATTACCCGCAGTGAACTTTTACCGATCGAGCCAGTGGCTCCTAATAATATAAGCTTCCTTGGGAAGCTCATGGATGGATCAATAATATGATAAAATATCCGGCTGGGGCGGACAGGATCAAGCTATCCGTAAGGTCGAGTAATCCACCAATCCCAGGAATGGACCCACCGGAATCTTTCATGCCTGCGAGTCGTTTCAATACAGATGCAATCAAATCTCCAATGACCGACACGAGTCCTATGACCAATCCCCAGCACGCTCCTTGTGAGGGATCGAGAGACCAGGTGCCAAAATCAAAAAGATGGGAAAGGTGATTCTCCGCCAGCCATGGAATCAAAGCTCCAATTCCTGCAGAGGCCCCCAATCCTCCAAGTAAGCCTTCCACCGTTTTACCCGGGCTGATCGATGGTGCCATTTTCGTACGGCCAATAGTTTTTCCAACTAGCAGGGCACCGATATCACTAAATTTCGCAACGAACACAATCCATAAACAGAAAAAGAGACCAAATCCGAGTGCTTGGGGATCAGCTGGAGACTCGACGATCCGCAAAATTCTTACAAAATAGTGAAGTAGAAAAGTGACGAATAATAAACCGAAAAAGGTGGGCAATAAGCGCTTTACATAGAGTCCGCGTTGATCTTGCGGGAAAACTACACAGGCCGCGGAGGAGAATAATGCCCCAACCGCGAGTGCATCAATGCCCGCACCTGGGAAATAAAAAGCGATAGGAATCATGCATGCCCCGGTAACTAGTCCGGTTATACGATTAGCGGCAAAACCAATTCTTCCAAGGATTGTGTAAACTTCGAATAAAGTGAGAGTTGCACAAAGGTTCAGGATCCACATTGCTCCGGGTTCTTTTAGTCCATAGACAATAATTCCGAGCAGTCCCCATAGGATTACGGTGGCAATAGTACGCAAGATCATGATGAGGCTAATGGTTGGGCAGGTTGTTGTATTTGCTCGCTGGTTTTTCCAAACCTGCGTTCTCGTTGGGCATAGTTTGATAGTGCTTGGATAAAAGCATCTCTACCAAAATCGGGCCAGTGTAAGGGGGATACGAAAATCTCCGCATAAGCTGCTTGCAGAAGGAGGAAATTACTCAGGCGAAATTCTCCTGACGTACGAATGATCAAGTCTGGGTCAGGAAGATCAGAGGTTTCTAGATAAGGGGAAAATTCTTCCCAAGTAGGAATATGGTCGGATGCAGGGTTATCTTGACCATACTTGGAAATCGCCTGGAGAACCTCCTGGCGGCTACCATAGTTTAAAGCGAGAGTGAGGTTCCAACGGTCATTGTCGCGAGTTTCATCGATGGTGTCTTCCACTATTTTGCGGGCAAAACCTGGTAGGCCGGAAAGATCCCCAATTGCCCGCAGTCGGATACCATCTTCCATCATTGATCGAAATTCTTTTTTAAGAAATTCCTCAAGGAGTTTCATTAAGCCGGATTTTTCATCCTTGGGACGGTTTTGATTCTCGGTACTAAACGCATAAAGCGTAATGTAAGGAACGCCCACTTCTTTGGCGGCATTAACAACGGCCCGAACATTTTCCACCCCGTTTCGATGACCGAATAATCTGGGCATCTTTCTAGAACGGGCCCAGCGACCATTGCCGTCCATAATCAGAGCGACATGTCGGGGAAGGTTGTTTTTTTCTTCGGGCGTGAGTTCAAGCATGGAAATTGGAAAATCCTATCTCAACGGGTTCAGGACCGATTGACAACGAGGAAAGCTTGGACTAACGATTTCAACCGATGATTAATCCCATGAACGAGGTACAAATTACCGAATCCTTAAAAGGTCTTCCGGGATGGACTTTTGAGGATAATAAATTGCAGAAAAAATATAAGTTCAATGATTTTCCAGAGGCGATGGCCTTTTTGGTCCGTTTGTCTTATGAAGCCGAAAATCGAAACCATCATCCCGAAATTTTTAATTGCTACAACCGAGTGGAACTTGCTTTAAATACCCATGATGCTGGGGGCAAGGTCACTGAATTGGATTTTGATCTAGCTCGTGCAGCTGAAAATATTTTTTAATTTTTTTTCCGACTCGTTTGAACCGTGCGTAGCGGTTTGATAGTCTCCCATTTAAAAAAAGTTTAGGGAAGGTTTGCTGAGTTCAGTCAAAGGTTTGGCCATTGGCTAACTGACCATTTAAATGATTGTGTTTGCCTGTAAGTACATCTGCTCGGATCGGGGTGCATATGGAATTGGTGACAAAGGTATTATAATCCGAAAAAAATAGTGAGAATATTTGGCTGCTTGCCTGAAGGCCAAAAGGCAGAGCCCATTAAAAAAAAGGTATAAAATGTAAATGGATTTCATTTCTGAAGTTAGTTTTAAAGTAAAATTGCCTGGCAACCATCAAATGGTAGGGGGGCGAATGAAATCGCCATGGATTCGAAGCAGGTCAAAATATAACATTATGCCTAACACCATGCCTGCTTTTCGCCGGACCATTCCCTTGCTGGTCTCCCAAACGATCGGGGCGTTCAATGATAACGCGGTGAAAGCATTTTTGCCTGTACTCGCAGCCTATCATGTTGGCAAGGGAAGTATGGACTTGGTGAACCAACAAGTTTCTTTTCTCCTTATTCTTCCATTTATCATCTTTGCTCCTTTAGCCGGTTGGACTGCGGATCGATTTTCTAAAAAAAGGGTAATTGGAGTCAGCCTGTTGGCTCAATTGATCGGGTTAGGTATTTTGGCTGCGGGAACCAGTTTCCAAAGCCTTGCTATTTGTATGGTTGGCTTTTTTTTCCTCTCCACCCAGTCCAGCTTTTTGTCACCCGCTAAGAAAGGCATTCTTAAAGAAATGGTGGGCTATGAACAACTTGGCAAAGCGGTTGGGTGGATGGAGATGCTTACCATTGTGGGTATACTAGTTGGTGCTTTCTCTGGTGCCGTTCTTTTTGATCGCTGGGTTGTTGGTCTTGGCGGTTGGGCAACCGCCCAGGCTATCACCTTGTTAATTGCCGGACTCGCCCTAGTTTCGTGGTTGGTTTATCTGCCAACTCCTGAAACCAAGGTTTTAAAGACCCGACCTTTCCACCCGCAAATTTTGTATTCTCATCTTGGTGATCTGGTCGATCTTTTAAAGCGTCCAGGCATAAAGTGGGCGGCCTTGGGGGATGCCTGTTTTTGGGCAGTGGGTGGCTTTTTTTACCTTTTGTTAGTCAAACTTTCTGGAGAGGTTACCGTGGGGAAGGTCGGAATGGGGAGTCTTTACGGATATTGGTTTTTACTTATGGGAATGGGCATCATGGTTGGTTGTTTGTTTTGTGCTTATTTAAATCGTGGAAGAATTGAGCTCGGTTTATGTCCGATCGGAGCGATTGGTATGACGCTAAGTTTAGTAGGGTTGTACCAAGCTACTGCACCTGGAGGTATTTTTGAGCTCCTTTGCATCTCCCTTGGTTTTTTTGGAGCATTATTTTTTGTCCCCTTGAACGGATATTTGCAGGATCGTGCAGGGGAGCAAGAACGCGGGAAAATCCTTGCCGCATCCAACCTGCTTACCCAATTGGGTGGAATCTCCCTAATCGGGACTCATGCCTTGTTTTCCAATGTTTTTGGAATGACTGCAAAAGAGGAAATGTTTGTTCTCATCGTTCCACTCGGCTTTGTCGCTTTAGTCTCTTTTATTTGTTTATTTGAAGATTTTCTTCGTGTCTGGTTCCATCTGTTTCTACGTATCTTCTATCGAATTAAAATCGAGGGTATGGAAAATTTCCCGGAACGGGGAGGCGTTTTATTGGTGAGTAATCATTTATCTTATGCCGACCCAGTCTTTATAGGAGCTGCGTTTCCTCGTAAAGTTCGCTACCTTGCACACGCTGATTTGGCCAATTCCCGTATTCTTGAATGGGTTTTTCGCCTAACCGAAACCCTAACTATCTCTTCGAGCAAATCGCTTGCCTCCTTTCGTCAATCAATTGAACGCTTGGGTAGGGGAGTTCCCTTGTGCTTATTTGCCGAAGGGGGAATTTCCCGAGTCGGAGTTACCCTAGGCTTCAAGCGAGGTTCAGTGCTCTTGGCAAAGTACGGAAAAGTTCCCATCCTACCTGTCTACCTTGATGGGGTTTGGGGATCGGTTTTTAGCCGGTCCGGAGGAAGTTTTTTCTGGAAGTTTCCCCGTTTCTTTCCTTACCGCATGTCGGTGCGGGTGGGGAGTCCAATAAGTTTTAGGCAGGCAAATTCAGAATCAGTCAGGTAAGAGGTTTTGGAGCTTGGGCGACTGTCCTTTAATCAAAGAATGCCTTCACATGAAGAAATGAAGTACCAATTATGTAGGCAAATTTTCCGAAAAAGATCCGGTATATTTTTGATTAACCAAAACGGTTTGGAAATTAAATGGGATTCTTTTATTGAAGCAATTCGGGATCCAATCATCGAATTACCAAATCCTGCGAATGAGTGGGCGAAAAGGGTACGGGCAGTCACTAAGCATTTTGCTGAAGGCCATCGCGTTATCTACACAAACTGGATAAGATTAAAAGAGACCAACCTTTTAAATTGTGAAGGATTACTAATAGAAAAAAGTTCATTTGTGTGGTATGAGCAGTGGTTCCCTTGGTTTCCTCTTTTAAACAACCGAACGGTACTTGAATCTAAAACCGGTGAATGGGAGGTACTGAAAAAGGAAACCATTAAGGAGGGCAAATCATCTTATCGGGTAACAGGATTGGCCAGTCCTCTTAATGGATTGATTGCCTTGAATTTGCCAAATGAAAACGAGGGAGACACCATACAACCTGGACACAGGCATGGAACATTGGGTCGTTTGCTGCCTGGTTTTTCCTACCAATCAGTTTCTGGAGAATTGATTTTAAAAGGGCTAGGAATTGATGAGGAACTTATAAAAGCCAGAAATGTGGACCCGGAAGGTTTTTTACTTCCTGAGTGATTAAGTTCCATGCTTTTCCTCTTCATGCCTTTCTGTTAGGGTTTTAATTTTTGCTAAATTCATGAGTCTATTCCTCGATCAATCCGCCTCCTTTGCCCAAGCAATTTGCCAATTAAGAGATCTACCTATTTTGGTGCTTGGTCATCGCCGTCCCGATGGTGACTGCATTGGTTCTCAAATTGCGATGACCCGGGTCCTGCTTTCTCTTGGTAAAAATGTTTGTGCGGTTAATCATGATCCCATTCCCCGTACGCTTTTGAAATTTGTAGGTGATACCCCTTTTTGCTCACCTGAACAAGTTCCCGATGGGGATTATCAAATTATCACCGTGGATTGTGCTGATCATGCCCGGGTCGGAGAAATTTTGCTGAAACGATTTCCCCAAGTTGATTTAAATATTGATCATCATGTTTCCAATACCCTGTACGGGAAAGAGAATTTTATACTCAGTGATGCTTCAGCAACGGGAGAAATTCTTTCAAAATTCTTTTTCGATTCCGGATATGAGGTCGACAAGGTAACTGCGGAGGCTCTGTACCTTGGGATTTGTACTGATACCGGACAGTTTTGTTATGCAGGAACCAATGCGTCGGTTTTCGAAGTTTGTCGCATGCTGTGCGAGAGAGGGGCAAGTCCTTCTGGAATTGCTCATGAACTTTATGAGAAAGAAAAACCCGGGCGCATCCAATTGCTCCAACGATTTCTAGCAAGTTTTCGTATGGAATTTGGAGATCGGGTGTGTGTTGGCAGTATTAAGGATAATTTCTACCAGGAGACTGGGACTAAGCCGGAAGATGCCGAAAACTTTGTGGATTATGCACGCTCTCTAGAAGGGGTTGATATCGGAGTTCTTGTTGAAGAGAGAGCGGGCAATATTAAGGGAAGTTTCCGGGCTAAAGATTCTAAGTTTCGAGTAGATTTACTTGCCAAGAAATTTGATGGCGGAGGTCATGCTTGTGCTGCTGGGTTTAATCTTTCCGGAACTTTGGATCAATTGTACGACCGATTAGTTGAAGAGATCGGTAAGCATTTACAATCGGTAGAGCAGGGGGATGTTTTATGAATAATCGTCAAGATATGGAGTTTGAGGGAATTCTTTTGGTTGATAAACCTCAGGGGATCACCTCCCATGATGTGGTCGATCGATTGCGCCGAAAATTAAGGATGAAAAAGATCGGACATGCTGGGACCCTTGATCCTTTGGCCACGGGTTTATTGATTATGCTCATCGGTAAAGCCACTAAGGTTTCCCAGTTCTTAATTAGCTTGGACAAGGCATACGAAGGCACTTTCCACTTGGGCGTGGAGACCGACAGCCAGGATGCTGATGGAGAAGTAATTGCGGAAAAACCAGTTAATGAAGATATAACTCAGGAAAGATTGATCAAAGAGATGGAGAGCTTTTTGGGTGATCAGTACCAAACTCCCCCCATGTTTTCCGCAAAAAAAATTGGCGGTGTCCCACTCTACAAGATGGCTCGTAAAGGAAAAATAGTAGAGCGTGAACCCCGGTTTATACGCATCAATGAATTAACTCTCAAAAGTTGGACTTCCCCGACCGGAGATTTTTTTATGGATTGTAGCAAGGGGACATATGTTCGCACTATCGTTCATGATTTGGGACAGCGATTGGATTGCGGTGCACACCTGAAAGCTTTGCGCAGAACTAAAATCGATCAGTTTGATATAGCCAATTCCCTGACTCTTGAGGAAATTAATGAAGTACCCTTGGGGGAATTTCATAACCACCTGATCCCCGTTCGCGAAGCTGTTCCTTCTCACGTTTTTTAAGCATGAAAAAAGTGTATGAATCGATTGCTCGATTCGGCCAGGAATGGGAAGGCGATGTATGCTTGGCTCTTGGGATGTTTGATGGGGTTCATCGTGGGCATCAAGCCGTTTTAGACTTAGTTGTTCAGACTGCAGATCAATGTCAGGGCGCTGCAGCTGTTGCCCTGACTTTTCCTGCACATCCCGCTGCTTTTTTAAGGCCAGGCAAAGAACCTTCTTTGTTGATGAGTCCGAGTGGTAAGGCTGAACAATTGATCCAATCCGGTATGTCAGCGGTTATTTTACAACCTTTTGATCAGGAATTAGCAGGGGTGGAAGCAGTGGATTTCTTACCTTTTTTAAAAGCTCGAATTCCTAATCTTCGGGCAGTTTGCGTGGGGAAAAACTTTCGTTTTGGAAAGAATCGATCGGGCGATTCAGAATCTTTAGCAAGCTATGGAGAAGAGGACGGGCTTAGGGTGAGCGTGGCTGATTCTTTAATTTTTGAGGATATTACAATTAGCAGCTCTCGTATTCGCGAAGCTTTGGCATCTGCTAAGATGCAGAAAGTAAAAAAAATGTTGGGTCGAAACTATTCGGTTTTAGGAACAGTCCAGCAAGGAAAGGCATTAGGTGGAAAGATTGGCTTTCCCACGCTTAACTTACCGTGGAGTCCGGAGGCTCAACCTCCTTTAGGGGTTTATGCTGGCCGGGTGCAGGAATTAAACTCAGGGCAAGTGTTGCCAGCAGTGGCAAATTACGGATTGCGCCCAACGGTCGAAGTAGATGTTGGTGAACCTATCCTCGAGGTGCATTGCTTGGAATCTCCAAATTCTTCAATTTGGAAAGCAGGGACTACTTTATCCATGTCCTTGAACCTTTTTATCCGATCGGAAAAAAAGTTTTCGGGAGTGAACGAATTAAAGGCTCAAATTCGTAAAGATTGCCAACAGGCAAAAACTTATTTGGCTAGCTCCATGGACTGACGGGCGGGAGACCAGCAACTCGTCCGGCCGCCAATCTGTTCCCTGACCAAAAGGTTTTTAGATTTCGGACAAATCCCTCCATCTTTCCATCGATGATGAAATAGCCAGCCTTTTGGTGGGTCTCCTCCGTGTATACCAACTGACTTCATCGCTCCGCGGGCGACAAATAGAATCTTCTGGAAAAGAATATCACATAAAGGCTTTTTAATTTCTCCACTTCTGCAAGCTGGATGAATACAGGCACGCCAAAGAACTTCATCTGCCATCCAATTTCCCATACCAGGGAAGTAGCGTTGGTCAAGAAGGAGGGCTTTAATTGGTCTTTTCTTATGCCTGACAAGGGCATCCTTTATAATCTTTTTATCGAAGGATGGCTTGAGCATAGATATGGGTTGTTCGGTCCACCAGGCAGGTAGTTCTTTTCCGATGTGAAGGCGTAATCGACCAAATTGCCGAGGATCTCGAAAGACGAGCTTTTGCTTGGATTGAGTTAAGACTAATGCATCGTGTTTCGTTGGAGAATAGCTTTTGGATTCTGAATGAAGCCATCCAGTCATGCCAAGGTGCAACCCTAGCCAACGATTACCAGAAAAACTAAACAGCATTTGTTTGCCGTGAGTTTGGGAGGTTCGGAGGATGGTTCCAAAAAGTTCTTCGATAAAGGACGAACGATCATGTTCCCGGTAGACCCTGGATTTTGGATGAACGATAACATCCTGGATTCGCTGGTTTATTCCTGTCTTCCAGCGGGTAGATGCATAGGCAACCTCGGCAAGTTCAGGCATTTGAAATGAGTTAAGAACTTGGCCCGATGGAGAGCAACCGTGCCCGAATGTCTCGGTCCTGTTTCCGATCGGTTTGTATCTCTATTACTCGTATACCAAGTTTGTGCGGGTGTGCCATCCATGAGACCAATTCTTCTTCGCTTTTGCATAAATGATACTCCACTCCATGGGCCTGACAAAGTCTGAAAAAATCACAATTCTGGGGAGCGGCAAAACATTTTTCAAATTCTGACAGTGAGGAGACGGCTAAGTTCTCAAAGATTCCACCTCCTTGGTTGTTTATAACAAACACAGTTAATGAGCCTTGTATATCGGAAGCACAGAGCAAAGCGTTAGAGTCGTGTAAAAAAGCAAGTTCTCCGCTGAGCAAATAAACAGGTTTTTTGCTGAGGTGAGCAATGCCCATGGCGGTGCCCAAAGTTCCATCTATTCCATTTACACCTCGTGCACCGTGCAGTTTTCTTCCTCGGTTTCCAGGTTTCCAAAACCATTCAAGGTCGCGAATTGGCATACTGTTGGCCACATAAAGATGAGAGTTTTGGGGTAAATTTTCTGAAAGTAGGCGAGTAACTTTTGGTTCTTCAAAAAAGGAAAGATCTAAAAATTCCTTAGTGATATTTTTTTCCACTGTTGCATCCCCGGTTATCCATTTATCCAGCCAGTCCTTTTCGGCTGTGGGAAATTCAATGTCAGCTAGATCTTCAAATCTCATCGTGTGTTGCTCACCTCTACTACTGAGTGGGTCCACCTTTTGACCGCTTGGTTCGATGACCACTCGCTTTGCTCCGCTTTGATCCATCCATGCCCTAAGGGTTTTAGAGGTTGGTAAAGGACCAAGGACGAGAAACAGATCCGGGGTTGAGGAACCTGAGAATTCTGGGCAACGTAATAAATTTTCGTAGCGTAAGATGCGGGCGGGATGTTCGTTTTCCCTTAGAGGGCTCAAGGAATCGCAAAGAATTGGAAGAGTGGTAAAGCTCTGAAGTGCATTCAGCGGGCAATTCATACCTGCTATGATAATTGGACGAACACTGTTTCGAATTGCGGCTGAAACATTACCGGCAAAGTTTTTGGGATGATCAGCCGTTCGGGGTGAAGCCTCTGTTTTGACCAAATGTGCAAATTTACTTGTAACCTCCAGGGTGGGCCAAAGAGGTTCGCAAAAAGGAAAGTTAAGATGCACCGGTCCGGGTGATTGACCGGTGGCCTCGGAGTATGCCTTAGCTAAGATTGCTTGGAGATTTTTAATGTCATCTTGCTCGGATCTAGGAACAGGGAGGGAATGAAAGAAACGAACGAAAGACCCAAAAAGGTTGATTTGATTAATGGTCTGACCAGCCCCACATTCCTGGAGTTCAGGCGGTCGGTCTGCTGAGAGCAGTAGCAAGGGAATCCCGGAATAACTGGCCTCGGTTACGGCTGGATACCAGTTGGCTGGAGCCGATCCAGATGTGCAGACCAAAGCTACTGGCACCTGAGTTCTTCGGGCATGGCCAAGTGCAAGAAAGGCAGCGGTTCGTTCGTCAAGTACAGGAAGGCAGGAAAGCCTGGCTTCTCTTTCACAACTTACCACAAGGGGAGTGGACCTGGATCCGGGAGAAAAAAATACTTGTTCCACGCCCAAGTCAGCCAGCCCTTGGGCTGTTGCTCGTCCCCAAAGAAAGTTGGCCCGGGCAGTTTGCTCGGATGTATCGATCATCTATACCGGAAGGTTAGGGCTTCCAGTGATGACTTCAAGCATGGCTTGTAATTTCCAATCTGTTTCATTCTTTTCCTGCTCCGGAATTGATCCTTCAACAATTCCCGCTCCAGCATAAAGGGTGAGAGAATCTTGGAGTATGCGTCCACACCGAATGGGCACAATGAATTCAGACCTACCACGAGCATCCATCCAGCCTGCAACTCCGGAATACCATCCCCGGGGGCTTCCTTCAATCTCAGCCAACTTGGCAAGAGCGGATGGACGGGGCGAGCCCCCCATAGCAGGAGTAGGGTGTAGGGCTTCAAGAACTTCAAAAGGATGGAGTCCATCGGGAATGATGCCTTCTACTGGTGTGCGGACATGTTGGAGGTTCGTCAGTCGTAAGAGGCGGGGGAGTCCTTGTTTTAAATGGGTTGTCCCAACAGAAGAAAGACGGCGACGGATGCTGTCTATGACAAGTTGGTGTTCAAGGACCTCCTTTTCCCGGGCAAGTAGGGTTTCTCCCCAGTGAGCATCTTTCCCTGCTGATGGACCGCGTGGAGCCGATCCAGCCAAAGCTTCGGTTTTGAGTAAATTTCCTCGAAGGCGGACTAAGGTTTCGGGGCTAGCTCCGACCCAAACTCCTTGATCGGGTGCGGAAAGAGAAAAGGTGTGGCAGTCCGGGAAGCGGTCACGTAAGGCATGGACGATCGAGAAGGGAGAAAGTTTGGAAGTAAGTTCAAAAGTTAATTGTCGAGCGAGAACGATTTTGGAAACCTTGCCTGATTTAATTTCCTTAAGTGCTTGGCTTACACCTTCCAGGTAATTGAAATTTTCTTTGGAAGCTCCAAGACTAGTGCGAGTTGCAACTGGTTGCTGGAATTGATCGAATTTTAATCCGACCATTGCATCTAATCGTTGGCTTAATTGTTTTTGTAATAGTTGAGGGTCCGAATGGGGGTGGATTTCTGTGTTTAGGACCACAAAGTGTTTACCTCCTTGATTCACGACCTGCCAGCCAGGTAGAAAGACTTGGAGAGAGGGAAGTCCAGAAGGATTTTGGCCAGCCTCAAAAGAAGCGTTTAAAAAAAGTGTGGGACCCGTGCCTGCAATAGGTGCATCTCCCGCCCGTTCCACGGTTGATAAAAGTGAATCTGCCCACTTTTTGGCATATTGGAAACGGTTTTCCCCATGAAACTGCTCACAGGCAATATAATCTCCACAGGCGATTGAAAATTCATCTGTTGATTTCTCGAAATAAGCGTGGGGAGAGTTTGGTTGGTTTAGAGATTCGAGAAGAGCTAAGGGGTCGGAAAACGAAGTCTTGTATGAAATCGATGAAAATACAGACCGATTGATGCTGCGTGCTTTGAGAACCAAGCTGTGTAAATAAGGACTTAGATCGTCCGTCTGAGTGCAATGTGCTGGTCCCGTCTGTTGCAGTGCGATCATGAAGGTGGTAGGCTCTCTTCCGTAGATTCTGGAAATACAGGATCGTATCCTCCTGGATGCAAAGGGTTACAACGGAAAATTCTTGAAAGAGAACGAAAAACTGCAAGATGCAAAGGCAGGGAACGAAAGCACTCGAGCGCGTATTCAGAACAAGTCGGATGAAAACGGCAGCACGCGTATGGACCTAGAATAAGCTGTTTAACAGGAGAAAATAAACGATAGGCATGTATCACGATCAAAAAGGGCAGGGTGATAAATCGATTGATGATTGATGATTGGAACAAGGAGCCCATCTTTATTTTTCTATCGATTGTTTGCCGGTCGGACAAATTTCTCATGCCCATAATAATCAGTGTTTAGTTGGTGGAAGTGCGCGTTTTTGGAAGAGACTTAGAGCTAATCTCTGAGGTGATTAAGGTTACGATTTCATCCATCATGAGCGGGCCATCAAAATCAGGATTGCTTCGTGAGCGCAACGATACCTTGCCTTCTTCAGCCTCCCTCTTCCCCAAAATTAACATGTGTGGAATCTTGTCAGTTTCCGCTTTTCGGATTTTTGCACCCAATTTTGCAGACTGGCCATCTATGCTTGCTCTGACTCCCTTTGCTTTAAGTTTTTCAAGACAGGATTCGGCATAAGGGATTAGGTCGTCATTCATTGGAAGAAGACGTACTTGTTCTGGTGCGAGCCAAGTTGGGAAATTTCCACCAAAATGTTCGATTAATACACCGCAAAATCGTTCCATTGATCCAAACGGAGCTCGATGGATCATAACTGGGCGATGATTTTGATTGTCTTTACCCACATAGGAAAGATCGAATCGGTCGGGTAAATTGTAGTCCACCTGAACGGTGCCAAGTTGCCATTCTCGCCCAATGACATCTTTGACTACGAAATCGATCTTGGGTCCGTAAAAAGCTGCCTCTCCGAGCTCTTCCTCATAATCCACACCCAAAGTCTTGACTGCTTGTCGAAGTGCGGTTTCCGCCTTATCCCATGCTTCGGGGGCACCGACATACTTGTCAGATTCGGGATCCCGCAGGCTTACCCGCACCCGGTAGTCATTCATGCCGAGGGTAGAAAATACCAATTTGACCAAGCTTAAACAGCCTTGGATTTCATCCTGTAATTGATCTTCTCGAATAAATAAATGAGCGTCATCCTGAGTGAATCCACGCACACGAGTCATACCGTTTAATTCTCCAGATTGTTCCCAACGGTATACCGTTCCAAATTCTGCAAGGCGTACGGGTAAATCGCGATAGGAATGCTGTTCCGATTTGAAGATACGAATGTGCATCGGACAATTCATCGGCTTGAGCAGGTACCCGTCAATTTCTCCTTTTTCCAACTTATTGGAGAGCTCTGAACAGGTACATCCCTCCTCAGCTAATTCTTCGAGGCATTCTCGATGTATAATTGGAGGATATTGAGAATCCTGATAGTAGGGAAAGTGACCAGATGTTCGGTAGAGGTCAAGTTTTCCAATATGTGGAGTGTAGACTTGGGAGTAGCCTTGAAGATTAAGTTGCTCGGTTATGAAGCCCTCTAATTCCTGACGAATAATCGCACCGTTTGGTTTCCAAAGTACTAATCCTTGCCCGACTTGTTCGTCGATATGAAAAAGTCCAAGGTCTTTACCCACTACCCGGTGATCCCGGAGTTTGGCTTCTTCGATGCGTTGAAGGTACTGGGAAAGTTCATCTTTGCTTGCAAAGGCAGTACCGTAAATTCTTTGAAGTTGTTTTTGAGAAGAGTCTCCACGGTGGTAAGAACCGGCAATGTTTAGCAATTTGAAAGCCTTGATTTTTTTGGTGTAAGAAACATGGCTACCCGCACAAAGATCTAGAAATTCACCGTTGCGGTAAAATGAAATAGTTTCGCCGGCGGGTATGTCATCCAATCGCCCTAACTTATACGTGGGTTGTCCCATTTCTTTAATCATAGAAACCGCTTCCTCGCGGCTCACTTCCAACCGTTCAAAGCGTTGGTTTTCTTTGATTACCTTTTTCATCTCATCCTCGATCTCCAGAAGGATTTCGGGAGTAAACGGGACCTCGGAGTCAAAGTCGTAATAAAAGCCTGAATCAGTGGGCGGTCCGATATCCAACTGGGTATCGGGGTACAACCGAAGTACCGCAGTGGCAAGTACGTGAGCGGCGGAATGGCGGATTTCCTCGACGGGAGACATTTCCTTCATAGCGCAGAATTTATACTTTTTCCTAGGCAGCCCTGCAATGCCAAAGGGCGAACCTTTGTGGATCAATTGAGAGTTTATGGTTTAGGCGTCGAATCCGAGATTGGGGCGTAACCATTTTACCGCTTGTTCAAAGGTCCAACCTTTGCGTTCCGCGTAGTCCTCCACTTGGTCTCTTCCTAAGCTTCCAACATTAAAATATTTAGCCTCTGGGTGAGAAAAATAGAGGCCAGATACAGAGCAGCCAGGATACATGGCCCGAGATTCGGTAAGTTCAAGACCGATGTGCTTTTCTACATCTAAGAGATCCCAAATTAAATCCTTTTCCGTGTGATCAGGTTGGCAGGGATAACCAGCGGCCGGACGGATTCCACGGTACTTTTCCGCAATTAATTCCTTGTTAGAAAGGCCTTCGGTTTTCCCAAAACCCCAAAGGTCCCGAACTGTTTTGTGTGCATATTCAGCCGTGGCCTCAGCGAAACGATCTCCAAGTGATTTAATGAGAATAGATGTGTAATCGTCATTATCCTCTTTGTATTTTTCGGCCATTTGATCAACCTCGTCTCCAGCACTTACTGCAAAAGCTCCGAGGTAATCCATGCGCTTCGAATCCTTGGGGGCTACAAAGTCCGAAAGGCAGAATTGTGATTGATTGGGCAAGACTTGTTGTCGACGAACAAACCTGAAAGCTCCTAAGGATTTTTTCTTGGACAAATCCGTGAATAATTCCACATCATCTTTCAATGAATGAGCAGGCCATATTCCCACCATTGCCTGGCAGGTAAATCTTTTATTCCCGATGATATCCTCCAGTAGTTCCTGGGCATGGTCATATAATTTCCGTGCTTCTTCACCGGTATTTTTTTTGTCGAAGATTTGAGGATAAGTACCTTTCAATTCCCAAGCCCAGAAAAACGGAGACCAGTCAAAAAACTCTAAAACCTCCTCTAAGTTAGGAGTTAGGTGGTGAGTGCCTAGATTATCTGCCAAAGGTTCGGAGATTTCCTGTTTTTCCCAGTCAAAAGACAATCCTTTGGAACGAGCTTCATCCAGTTTGAGAAGCGGACGTTCGCCCTGGGCTTCATGCTGTTCGCGCATTCGGGTCTGTTCGGTCTCTAATGCTTCGATGTAAGCCTTTGACTTTTTAGGGTGCAAAACATCGTTGCATACATTCACCACCAGGGATGCGTCGGGAACTTGTATAACCGGTGCTGAATAATGCTGAGTGATCTTGATCGCAGTGTGAGCACGGCTGGTTGTTGCACCACCAATTAGCAAGGGGATTTTTAATCCAAGCCTTTCCATTTCTTTAGCATTGTGGATCATTTCATCGAGTGATGGAGTAATTAGACCACTCAATCCAAGAACATCAGCACCATGTTCAGCAACTGAATCGAGTATCTTGTCGCAGGAAACCATCACTCCTAAATCAATCACATCCCAATTGTTGCAGGCGAGAACCACCCCAACGATATTTTTGCCAATGTCGTGAACATCTCCTTTAACCGTAGCAATAACCATAGTTCCACGCTTTTTGGATTCGGAACCGTCCTTTTCATCTTCCATGAAGGGCTCGAGGTAAGCTACCGCTTTTTTCATGACCCTCGCACTTTTAACAACTTGAGGAAGGAACATCTTTCCATCTCCAAAGAGGTCGCCCACTACTTTCATCCCATCCATTAAAGGGCCTTCGATCACATCTAAAGGGCGCCCCAATTCTTGACGGGCTTCTTCAGCATCCACTTCGGCATAATCGCCAATGCCTTTGACTAAAGAATAAGTTAATCGTTCTGAAACTGATTTTTTACGCCAAGATAGGTCGGGACCTTCGGATTTTCGGTTTTCATTTAAATCCTTGATGCGCTCTGCATGTTCTAATAATTCCTCTCCTGCTCCGGCTGATTTGTTTAAAACCACCGCTTCGACACGATCGCGCAATTCCGGTTCAATTTCATCGTAGACTGCAAGCATGCCCGCATTGACTATCCCCATATCTAAGCCAGCTTGGCAGCTGTGGTAGAGAAAGCAGGCATGCATGGCTTCGCGAACATGATTGTTTCCACGAAAGGAAAAAGAAACATTACTAATTCCCCCGCTGGTACGGGCATGTGGGCAACGTTTCTTAATTTCTCGCAATGCTTCTATGAAATCGATCCCATAGGTATTGTGTTCATCCATGCCTGTTGCCAATGTGAGAACATTGGGATCAAATATAATATCCCATGCGGGAAACCCAACCCCATTAACTAAGATTTTGTAAGCCCTTTCGCAAATGCGTACCTTTTCATCAAGGGTTGCAGCCTGTCCTTTTTCATCGAAGGCCATAACCACGACCGCAGCACCATAGCGCATGGCCAGACGGGCGTGTTTCTTGAAGGTGTCTTCACCTTCTTTAAGGCTAATTGAGTTGATGATGCACTTTCCTTGGATGACTTTAAGTCCAGCCTCAATTACCGACCATTTCGAACTGTCAATCATGATGGGAACCCGGGAAATATCGGGCTCAGAAACAACGAGATTCAAAAATTTTGTCATGCATTTCTCCCCATCAAGCAAAGCAGCGTCAAAATTTACATCTATAATATTTGCTCCATTCTCCACCTGTTGCTTAGCAACTTTAAGGGCGGAATCATAATCTCCAGCTTCGATTAATTTTCGAAACTTTGGTGAACCGGTAACATTCGTTCGTTCGCCAACCATGATCAGCGATTTAGATTGTCCCTTTATCTGAAAAGGCTCCAAGCCGCTTAGTCGCATTGCGGGCTCAACTTGGGCAAGGTTTCTGGGAGCGGCTTCAGCCATTTTTTCGGCGATTGCATGAATGTGGTCGGGAGTAGTACCACAGCATCCCCCCGCCATATTTAACAACCCTTCATCTGCAAAGGTAAAGAGGGAGCCAGCAGTGTCAGCCGGTTTTTCGTCATAACCAGTTGGGGCCAATGGATTAGGTAGTCCCGCATTGGGGTAACAATGTACAAAACAATCTGCGTTTTGTGAAAGTGCTTGCAGGTAGGGTCGCATTGCGTCGGCGCCCAATGCACAATTTAATCCTACTCCCAAAGGCCTGGCATGAGCGATGGAGTTCCAACATGCTTCTGTGGTTTGACCAGATAGAGTACGCCCAGATGCGTCGGTTATAGTAATAGAAAGAATGACCGGTAGCCTTTTGCCACTTGAATCGAAGAAATGTTCCAAAGCGAAAATGGCTGCTTTTAGGTTGAGAGTGTCAAAGGTAGTTTCAGGCATTAGCACATCGACCCCGCCTTCAACAAGGGCGACGATCTGAGCGTGGTATGCTTCTACAAGTTGATCAAAAGTCACATTGCGAAGGGCTGGATCATTCACATCTGGTGAAAGTGAACCTGTCCGATTGGTTGGTCCGATAGCACCTGCAACAAAACGTGGACGGGAGGGGTCTAAAAGCATCGCTTCATCTGCAGCCTCTCGGGCAAGGCGGGCAGATGCTACATTTAAATCATGCACCACATCTTCTAAGTGGTAGTCTGCCATAGCAATGCTTGTGGCACTAAAAGTATTGGTCTCCACAAGATCGCTCCCCGCCGCGAAATAAGACTGGTGGATGTTTCGAATGACATCGGGACGAGTTAGGCTAAGCAAATCGTTATTACCCTTCAATTCACTTTCGTGTTCCTTAAATAATTCTCCTCGGAAATCGACTTCTTCCAGTTTTTCCTGCTGAATCATGGTACCCATTGCTCCATCGAGAATAAGAATGCGTTTGCTGAGCAAGTCCCTGAGGTCTTGTTCTTGGGGTCGGGTGCTGGAGAAGTCTTTCATAAACGTATCATCATATCATGATGCGTTGATGCGTTTTGCCAACATTATTTCTACTCCAAACAATTTGAATGAATAGAAGGATTGGTTTTGCCAAGTGAGAAAAAATAGTTCATTTTAAATTTTTTTTGATACGGGACGTAGCGTAGTCTGGTTAGCGCGCCTGCTTTGGGAGCAGGAGGCCGAGAGTTCGAATCTCTCCGTCCCGACCATTTTTCCTTTTCTGAACCAACAAGGCTTATGGCACTTTTTTAATGGAAAACGACGCATATGGAATTTCCCGTTGGGGAGATGGATTAATTGGTGTACTAACAAATGGGAATGTTTGCCTGCACGATCCTTTAAGTACAGATGCAAGCCCGGTTGACTTAGCAGAAGTGATCCAAAAACTTGAACGCCGAGGCATTCAAACTCCCGTTCTTCTTCGTGTTTCCAATTTTTTGGAACATCGTATTCGGGCCATTAATGAGGGGTTTAGGAAAGCAATCGAACAAGTGAGTTATCAAGGTGATTACCGTGGGGTATTTCCTATCAAGGTTAATCAGCAGGCTCATGTTGTGGAAAGAGTCTCAGAATATGGAGAAGAGTTTTATTTTGGTTTAGAAGTAGGTTCAAAGGCAGAATTGCTGATTGCACTATCTCAAAACATTCATCCTCAAGGCTTGATTATTTGTAACGGATATAAGGACTCGGAATTTATCCGCTTAGCCCTTTTATCAACCAAGTTGGGAATGCGTACCGTGATTGTCATGGAAAGTGTGCGCGAATTGAGGCTGATTATTGAAGTTTCTAAAAAGCTAGGTATTCCACCAACTTTGGGTGTCCGGGTTAAACTGGCAAATGTCGTAAGTGGCAATTGGGCGGCAACTAGCGGAGACCGTTCGTCCTTTGGACTTTCCATTGCCCAAGTTATGGAAGTCGTAGAAACTCTGCGAAAAGAAGATCTTCTTGATTGTTTGGTTTTGCAACATTCTCACCTAGGGAGTCAGGTTCCTAACATGGTTGAAATCCGCAAGTTCGCACAGGAAGCCAGCCGGCTATTTATCGAGATTGCTAAGCTTGGAGCTAATCTTAAATTTCTAGATTTGGGAGGGGGATTGGGCGTTGATTACACAGGGGAGAATTCCTCTAGTGCCAACTCCATTAATTACTCTTTGGAAGAGTATTGTTACAGTTTAGTAGAGACAGTTTGTTTTGAAATGAATGATGCGGGAGTTTCCCATCCTTGTATTGTGACCGAAAGCGGTCGAGCATGTGTTGCCCAATCTTCCATGCTAATTTTTAGCGTCCTAGAGAGCACCAGTTATGAAAGAGACGAAATTATTTTAGCGGAAAAAGACGATCACCCTCTTTTGAGATCGTTGATTGAAATTTCCGATTCACTAGAACGTGAAAGCCTCTTGGAATCATTAAACGAAGCGACTTATTACCGAGATGAATTGCGTGCCTTGTTCCGCAGGGGGCGTTTGTCCTTGCCCGTATTGGCACGAGCAGAAAGAGCTCACCAAAAAACTCTGGGCCAAATTCGTAAGATGATGGATGACTTGGATGAAATGGAGTGGAGTGATGAATTAAATCTTCGGGTACAAGGAATGGCAGACATTTATCATTGCAACTTTTCCCTTTTCCAAAGCTTGCCCGATGTTTGGGCAATTGACCAATTGCATCCAATTATACCTATTACTCGATTGCATGAAAAACCCGACCGTAATGCTGTTCTTTGTGATGTGACTTGTGATAGCGATGGTCGGATAGATCGTTTTGTGGTGGCAGACGGCGTGGCGGACTGCCTTCCTCTTCACAGCCTCAACGAGGATGAGGAGTATTACTTAGGTGCATTTTTTGTCGGTGCCTATCAGGAGACCCTGGGGGACTTGCATAATCTTTTTGGGGATACCAATGTAGTCACGATTCGACTTAAGAATTCCGGAGACTTTGAAATTTTAGATGAAGTCGAGGGCGACACGGTCGCCCAAGTGCTAAGCTATGTTGAGTATGAGCCCAAGCGGTTGCTCGAACGTTTTAAGGCTAGGGCCGAGGACGCGGTAAAAGAACACGGTGCAACTTTGGACGAATTGAAGGAGTTGGTATCCACCTATCGTGAAAGTTTACAAGGGTATACATATTACGAATCAGATTGAGAAAGAAAAAAGAATGTCAAAAGTATTAGTTATAGGAGCGGGAGGAGTCGGTTCTGTAGCCGTTCATAAGATGGCTCAATTACCTGAGGTTTTTTCTTCGATTACATTGGCGAGTCGGCGAGAATCTTCATGCTTGAAAATTGCCAAATCTGTAAAGGAAAGATTGGGGGTACAGATTAAGACCGCCGAGGTAGATGCCGATGAAGTGGATCAGACAGTTAGGCTGTTAGATAAGGTGAAACCCGACCTTTTGGTTAACCTCGCCCTGCCTTACCAGGATCTTGCCCTAATGGACGCATGCTTAAAGGCAGGTGTTTCTTACCTTGATACGGCAAATTATGAACCTCGGGATGAAGCAAAATTTGAATACCGTTGGCAATGGGAATACCAAAACCGTTTCGTGGAGGCAGGATTAATGGCATTGCTTGGATCCGGTTTTGATCCTGGAGTCACCAATGTGTTTACCGCTTGGTTGATCAAGCATCACTTTGATCGGGTGGATACACTCGACATTCTTGATTGCAATGGTGGAGATCATGGTCATCCATTTGCGACCAATTTTAATCCTGAAATCAATATTCGTGAAGTCACTGCTCCAGCCCGTCATTGGGAAAACGGAAACTGGTCGGAAACACCTGCCCTTTTTCAGAAGCAATCATTTTCCTTTCCAGAAGTGGGTGATCGAAACATGTATTTAATGTATCATGAAGAACTCGAGTCTTTGGTTAAACATTTCCCACAGATTAAAAGAGCGAGGTTTTGGATGACCTTTGGGGATGCTTATTTACAGCACCTCGAGGTTTTGCAGAATGTCGGACTTACCTCAATTGAACCGATTTATTATGAGGGGAAGGAAATTATACCTCTGCAATTTCTCAAGGCTGTGCTTCCTGATCCTGGCGGTTTGGGCGAGCACACTAAGGGCAAGACATGCATTGGCAATATCGTGACGGGAGAAAAAAATGGAAATTTTTCAACCAAGTATTTATTCAATGTTTGCGATCATGAAGAATGCTACAAAGAGGTGGGCAGTCAGGCTGTGAGTTACACAACTGGCGTACCCGCAATGATTGGAGCGGCTCTTATGGTCCAGGGCATTTGGAAGGGCAGGGGAGTTTTTAATATGGAACAACTCGACCCCGATCCATTTATGGATATGTTGAACACCCACGGATTGCCCTGGAAGCTACGCAACCTAGAAACTCCGCTTGCTTTCTAATGTTGCCCACCCAAAGCTCGGGTCCGGGAGCTTTCGCTCGTTTTGATCTATCGCGGGTGCCTTCGCCCTCTTTTGTGGTAGATGAGGAAAAAATTCGGTCAAACCTTAAAATACTGACTGAGATTGGAAAGCTTTCAGGTGCAAAAGTTCTTCTTGCCCTTAAATCTTTCTCGATGTGGTCGCTTGCCAGTCTAATTGAAGAATACTTGGATGGATGTTGTGCTTCCGGTTTGTGGGAGGCAAGGTTAGCCAGGGAAAAAGCATTTACAGGCATAAAAAAACAGAAAATTCTATCCACCTTTTGCCCAGCCTTTCGATCAACTGAATTAGAAGAAATTTGCGAGCTTTCCGATCACCTAGTTTTTAATCACCCTAAGGCTTCGGGAGTTGAGTATGCTGCATCTCATCAAGTGTCCTTGGGTTTGCGGATTAATCCTGAAATATCACTGGGACTTGATCCCAAATACGATCCTTGTTCCAAGCAATCAAGGCTTGGCTGGCCAATTAGCAAACTTAGCGAGTCAGATCTTAGCCCCTTTGAAGGCTTGCATTTTCATACTCTTTGCGAGCAGAACTTTGCACCTCTTCTTCAAACTTGGAAAAAAATCGAGAATGCATTGGGCAGTACTTTGAAAAAATTCTCATGGATCAATCTTGGGGGTGGTCACCATTGCACTCGTTCGGATTATGACCAGGATGGATTGATCGAATTGATCGATGAAATTTCTCAAAAGTATGATTGTCAGGTCTACCTGGAGCCTGGGGAAGCCGTTACCTTGGATGCGGGTATTCTTGTCGGGGAGGTAATTGACTTGATGAATTCCAATGCCATGCACGCTTTGCTTGATCTTAGTGCAACCTGTCATGCACCGGATGTCATTGAGGCTCCATATCGTCCTGCACTATTAGGGGATATTGAGGATGGACAGCACCCATACTTATTGGGCGGAGCGAGTTGTTTGACTGCCGATAGTTTTGGTGAGTACAGGATGAATAATCCATTACGGATTGGGGATCGTGTGGCTTTCTTGGATCAAGCTCATTATACCATGGTAAAAACCAACACTTTTAACGGAGTGAAACTACCTGCCATTGCAATTTGGAACTCCCAAACTGATAATCTATCGATGGTTCGAGAGTTTGAATATGAAGAATTTGTGAATCGTCTATCATGAAGGAAATTAAAAGTTTGCAGTTTTTAGGCTCCGAGTTGCAAGAGCACGAGAACTTGCAGGCTTCTGCAAAGTTTCAAATCGTACCCTGTCCAATGGAAAAAACCGTTTCCTATGGATCGGGTACTTGCCTCGGTCCCAATGCAATCCTTCATGCCAGTCAGGAACTTGAGAGATCTTCTCCTTGTGAGTCTGGTTTTTTTACCCAACCGCCGATTGATTGTTCTGTTGATCATGAAACTTGCTTGCTTGAACTTAAGGAGCGAAGTGCACGGATTGTTATTGAAAATCATTTCCCGGTTATTCTGGGAGGAGAGCATTCTCTTACATGGGCAGCAGTTAAGGGAGTTTCCGAAGCAATTGGCCAAAAAATTGGTGTCGTTCAGATTGATGCACATGCCGACCTTCGGGACAGCTACCAAGGTATGGTACATTCACACGCTAGTGTCATGAACCTCCTTGTTCAAGATGGGCATCGCCTCGCCTCAATTGGAGTTCGGGCTATTTGCGAGGAGGAAAAAAAGATTCGTGAAAAATATTCTGTATTTTTTCAAGATGCCGGGGAATTGGTGCGAGGCAATGTATCTTCCATGGAGTTACCGTCTGATTTTCCTGAACTTGTTTACCTAAGTTTTGATTTAGATGGATTAGATCCCTCAGTTATGCTGGCGGTGGGTACTCCCGTGCCAGGTGGACTAAGTTACTACCAATCGATCGATTTAGTGAAGTCTGCACTCAAGGGCAGAACCTGTGTGGGGATGGACTTGGTTGAACTTTCTCCAAAGCCGACAGATATAGTATCCCCTTTTACTGCAGCATCCCTCCTGCAAGAATTACTCGCATTGGTTTAGTTTTTTGATCCATTCAGTAGAATATATAATCAAAGCTTTATCCCTTTCTCCTCATCCAGAAGGTGGTTACTTTCGCCGTACATTTGAGTCTAGTCATTCTACCCATTCCTCCGAGTTTTCCAGGCCCTTGGGCACATCTATTTATTACTCGTTGAAAAAGGAGAGGTTCCTCGCTTGCACTCCCTCGATGCCGATGAAACTTGGTACTTTCATCAAGGTGCTACACTCGATTTGCATATTTTTGATCGAAATCAATACCATAATGTTAAACTTGTCATGTTTGCGTCTGGTGCAGAATGCTCGCTCCAATTTACGGTTCCTGTTGGAACCATTTTGGGGGCAATTCTCAATAGACAGTCAAAGGATACCTATTCCTTCGTTAGTTGTTCGGTCTGTCCTGGTTTCAAGGAGGAGGGTTTTTTCTGGCTGGACATAGCAGAACTTCGAAGGAAATTTAAAGCACATCAATAGTTGCTTGGAAATTTGTCTAAACCTGTGGAATATTAGTCGAGTATGCAAAAAATATTTTCTTGGGGCGGTGGAAAAATAATCGAGATCGAACTCCCTGGATTTGAGGATTGGGTGCCGGAATTGTTCGAACAGTTCGAAAAATCCCGTTCTACGGCAAAAAAATCTCACAAGATTGGTGGAAGGTGGGAAAATTTATACATCGACATTGATGAAGTACCCGCTGCCCGAAACCCTATTCGTATGGGCAGAGATTTCGGGTTGGAAATATTAGAAATTTCAAGTGTGGTTCTTTTCGAACCTTTACGGGGGTGTGATCATGCTTATCCCCCTTTCTGGTTTAACTTGGCAGAACCTGGAGAATCCACAGGTTTGCATGACCATGCCCTCAATTCTAAGTTGTGTGGAGTATTTTATCTCGCTGCTGAAAATGATTCAGGGAATTTATTTTTTCATAAGGAAGGAGAAGTTGATTTGGAAATCATGCCAAAGGTTGGAAAACTCGTTCTTTTCGAACCCTGGATGCGTCATGGGGTCCGCGAAAATCGTTCGAACATTACTCGCCTTTCGATGGCCTTCAACTTATTTCCCTTTCCTTTACCTATTGAGAATTTGTAATTTTTACATCAAATTATATGAAAGTTACCAATTGTATCCTTTTTTTTCTCGAATTTCGTTGTACACATTACTTTACAACCTCATAAAATGAGTCGTTTTTTACACAAGTTTCACCTCACCTACAGCAATTAATGACACAAGCAACCGATTCTTTTGAAGAAATCGAATCCGCAGTCGTGCGTTTCGCCGGAGATTCCGGCGATGGAATGCAGACTATCGGGGAACGCTTTACCGACTCGAGCGCCTTTGCTGGCAATGACATTGCCACACTGCCTGACTTCCCTGCGGAAATTCGAGCTCCTGCAGGCACCATTGCAGGTGTATCTGGCTATCAATTACAATTTGGTAGTCATTCTATACTCACACCTGGTGATGAGCCTGATGCGTTGGTGGCCATGAACCCAGCTGCACTCAAGTCAAATATAAGCGATTTGCCCGAGGGGGGAATGTTAGTGGTAAATGTGGACTCATTCAAAAAAATGAACCTCAAAAAGGCAGGTTATGAGTCCAACCCATTAGAGGACGAAGAGTTTCGCAAAAAGTACCAATTAATAGAATTGGACCTGACCACTTTGACAAAGGAGGCTCTTTCCGAAAGTCCCTTAAAACCATCAGATAAAGCTCGCTGTAAAAATTTCTTTGCCCTTGGTTTTATGTGCTATGTCTACGGACGGCCACTTGATCCAACATTGAAGTTTTTTGATCAAAAGTGGGGAAAACGGCTACCCGAAGTTGCAGATGCTAATTCAACAGCCCTAAAGGCTGGACACAACTTGGGTGATACTATGGAAACCGCTCGGAATCGCTACCAGTTGGCGAAGGCAGTAGTAAACCCTGGTGTTTACCGAAAAATTTCTGGAAATGAAGCTTTGGTTTATGGGCTAGTTGCGGGTGCTCAGAGCGCCAATCGTGAACTGCTCTATTCTGGATATCCCATTACCCCAGCATCCCCAGTTTTGGAAGGCCTATCTGCTCTAAAAAAATTCGGCATTAAGACCGTACAGGCTGAGGATGAGATTGCGGCTATGGGTGTGGCCATTGGTGCAAGTTTTGCTGGAGATTTGTCCGTTGTGGCAACTAGCGGTCCAGGAATGTGTTTGAAAAGTGAATTCATTGGTCTTGCCAGCATTACCGAATTACCCGTTATTATCTGTAATGTTCAAAGAGGTGGTCCGAGTACTGGTTTGCCTACCAAGACCGAGCAAAGCGATCTTTTGCAAAGTTTGTTTTCTCGCCATGGGGATTGCCCATTACCTGTGATTGCAGCTCATTCTCCATCTGATTGTTTTGAATGTTCGATCGAGGCTTGCCGAATTGCACTTACCTATTGCACTCCTGTTATTTACCTCAGCGATTTATATGTAGCAAATGGAGCTGAGCCTTGGCTTGTTCCCAACGCCGCCGATCTTCCTGCGATAGAGGCAAAGTTTGCTGATCCGGACGAAGAATACATTTCTTACAAAAGAAATCCTGATACCCTTGCACGTACTCAAGCCATACCCGGTCAACCTGGATTGGAACATCGTATTGGTGGACTTGAGAAGTCTGAAGATGGAGGGGTCAATTATGATCCAGAAAACCATGAACAGATGACCCATCTGCGTGCGGAAAAAGTTGAACGGATTGCAGACACTATACCTCCTACCCAACTTCATGGTGAAGCGGAAGGGGATTTGTTGGTCATCGGTTGGGGCGGTACTTATGGTGCAATTACATCCGCTGCCCAGGCGATGCAGGCCGAAGGTTTCTCTATTTCATCATTGCATTTACGCCATCTCAATCCATTACCCAAGGATTTGGGAGAAATTATTAAAAGATTCAAGAAAGTGATTGTTCCTGAATTAAACCTTGGGCAACTTAGTTTAGTATTGAGGGCTAAATATTTAGTCGATGCTATCCCTTTGACTAAGGTTCAGGGAAAACCCTTTAAGGTTTCTGAGCTTCGTGATTCTTTCCACAAGGAATTGTCCTAACCAGCAAATATTTAAATGAGCACAACGAATACGGAAGAAGGCAGCCTTACTAAAAAGGATTTTGTTACTGAAAATGATGTCCGCTGGTGTCCGGGATGCGGAGACTATGCTATCCTTAACGCAGTTCAAAGAACTTTGCCCGAACTTGGTGTGCCCAAGGAAAAGTTTGTCGTGGTCAGTGGAATCGGATGTTCCAGTCGCTTTCCTTATTACATGAATACCTACGGATTTCATACCATTCATGGTCGTGCACCTACCGTGGCAACCGGTGTGAAATCTGCAAACCCTGACCTTTCCGTCTGGATGGTTACTGGAGATGGAGATGGACTTTCGATCGGGGGGAATCATTTAATGCATTTACTCCGCCGAAACCTCGATATTAATGTTTTGCTGTTCAATAATCGAATTTATGGACTGACTAAGGGGCAGTACAGCCCAACTTCAGAAGTTGGAAAAAAGACAAAGAGTACACCAGTTGGGTCTCTAGATTATCCAATCAATCCTTTATTATTTGCTTTGGGTAGCGAGGCCACTTTTATCGCCCGTACTTCCGATACTGACCAAAAACATATGGTCGAAACCTTCAAAGCTGCCCAAGCCCACAAAGGTACATCCTTTATTGAAATTTTTCAAAATTGTGTAATTTTTAATAATAATGCTTTTGATACTGTTACTGGTAGAGCAGTTCGCAGTGAACAGGCATTAATGCTTGAAGAAGGTAAACCATTACGCTTTGGAGAGAATAAAGGCATTCGACTCAATGGATTTGATCCTGAAATCGTTGAATTGAAAGATGGAGATGATGAATCTGATCTTTTAGTTCATCACTCCAAGACCAACAATCCGGCTTATGCCTCTATTCTTGCTCAAATGGCTTATCCTGCCTTTCCAACGCCCTTTGGTATACTTCGTCAAATAGAAGGCAGAGAGACTTATGAAGATGCCCTACACTCTCAGATTAAAGCATCTCAATCAAAAGGGGAGGGCAACCTTCAAGAATTATTAACCGGTAAGAATTCCTGGGTTGTTGAGTAATGAATTCCTACTTTTGAAGGAACCATGTTTGATCAAATTTACACCCTGTAATATCCAATTACTATTATGAGTTCACACGATTTTATTGATGATCCGAAAATTGGGCATACCAAGTTGCGTATGCCTGTAATCTTCGTACCCGTTGTTATGTTTGGCGTTCTACTTCTTGGGATTATTGCCACAAAGATATATGTCGATGCGGTTCTTTACTCCGACCATGGAGAAGAGGGTCAGGAGTAATAGAATGGGCGACGAAAAACCAGTGGTGGCATCCCGCATGCCAGCTGTTATTAAATTAGAGGCAGGTGAATACTGGTGGTGTTCATGTGGGAAATCTTCCAAGCAACCTTTCTGTGACGGTTCTCACAAAGGAACTAGTTTTACTCCCCAAAAAGTTGAAATTTCTGAATCCCAAAATACTGCATTTTGTAACTGTAAACATTCTGGAAATGGCCCCTTCTGTGATGGTGCCCATTCGTCACTTCCTAAAGATTAGAAAACGACTTATAGCATTTCGACAGTTAAATCACATATGCTGTCAATTTTTTACACTGAATATCTCAAAGACCATTTAAGTTAAAATTTTATTTTACGAAATATTCCCAATTAGGAAGAAAGTACAAATGATTTATTGTAGTATAGTCTGTGTGGTGGGCACGAAATTTGTAAAACCGAGATTATTCGACTTTTTCCCCAAATGACCAAATTTGCAAATTAGTTTCTGAAGTCGCATCACCAATTAAAGCGTTATATTTGCCTTTTAACTTTAATTCTTGGATGTAAATTGCGAGCCCAATTTTTTTAAAAGTGGGCAAGGGGGAAGGAAAAGAATTAATAAGGCGACTAGATTTTAGCATCAGCATAATGTCTATATCATAGGCATCTCCGAAATAACTAGGGTTTCCGAGACAAAGGAGCATTCTTCCACCAACAATTTTTTTCGAACCACCTTTTTGAGTTTCAATATAGCCTTTACCTTCAAGAGGAATAAATTTAAATCCACCATTCTTGGTTGCTTCAATAATAATTGTACCATGTCCGTAAAAAGTGGCATTTGATTCTCTGGTAGAAAACTTAATATGGTTATCATTTGAGTTACAAAATAACAAACTACCTGAATCTAGATAAAAGTCTGTGTTAGAATTCCATTTACCCATTGTTTCGCAACCAAGTCTCCAATAAATACCATTTACATTAGATTCTACCCTACCAGTTGATCCAGTTGCAATCAATAGGTCTGGAGTTAACGTTGTATTTACATCTATTGGAAAAGGATCGAACTTATCTTTAATCGACAAGTCAACGGCATCAACAATACCAACTTTGAAAGTTACACTGGGAGTTTCACCGTATAAAAAAAATGCCGCTGTGAAAAAAGCGGCATTGTAGAGTAATAAAGTGTGAAACAATTTTTTTAAAAACTTGCTGTAATTCCTAAACCTGCACCTATATCAAACTTTTTAAAGTCGTAAAGGGTGCTGTATGAATCTTGAGCTTCATCTGTGCCAGAAGATGTACGCCTAGCATAATTTGAAAAGATAGAAAGATCAAACGATTCAGTAATTGGGTAATCAACATCCAAACTTATGCTCTGCAATACATCGCTGCGATCAAAATTAAATCCATTGTCATATTTTCGGTATGAAACAGAATATGAGGGAGTTATTTTGAAGTTATCTAAATTGTAAATGATAGAGTAGCGTAAGGTAGCATCAATGTGATCTAACTCATCAGCAGTGTGAGAAGAACTCGTAGAACCATCAGCATCTTCTACATCGCCTAAATGAGTACCAGCGGATAAGTCTAGAACACCGAGTAAATATTCATTTATAGTGTGGGCTTTTGTAGCACCTATACTTGGATAAAACTCTTTGTACTCTTCTGTATCTGTTTCAGCACTACGGTCATTCGAATACATAACTCCTGCTCGGAATGCCCAACCACTTTGGTGTTGAAGTAAAAAGAGTAGATATGCTGTTGTTGTATTATGATTTAGAACTCCAAGGTCAGGTATTGCTTCATCCGCATTTTGGTGAGTGTAATCAGTCATTGTCCACGCACCACCTAAGAATGGTGTTAGTACAAAGGTGTCCAAGTCGTAAACACCAAGCTTAGCACGACTGTTAAAGGAATTTTCCCAAACTAAGTCAGCTTGTTGATCAAGTATTCCAGGAGCACCAAGAGGATTTTGTTTGTATGAAACTCTTGTATTGTATCCGAAGTCTAGTGATAGTCCTGATTTTGTAAGTATCAGTGGTCTTTGTGCACCTGTGTCAGATGAAATTACATTAGAACTGTCGTTCACTTTATTTTTTATCGATTCTTCAACTGGAGAAGGTAAAGATCTATCAGTAGAATCGATTCGGTTAGAGTTTATCTGCCCTACAA
>JABBBW010000136.1 GCA_018607205.1 Opitutales bacterium
TTACTGGTTTCTTGGTTTAAGGAAAAAACAAGGCTTAAATCGCGCTTCAAACCACCCGTTCGAACATCGGCTAATACTCCAAAAGAATCGGTGGTCATCGAATGATAATGATGATTCGCCACATTAGCAGCGGAAGAACTACCTTCTTCAAGTAATTCTTTAACACTTAGGGGTGAGATCAAATCCTTTCTTTGTTCATCATCCTTTTGTGAGCCGCTGCCAAAATCGAACCCAAAGCTCCCACCTTCGATATTTGGCTCTGTTGCTACCTTGAGTTTATTCTGTTCGTTCAAAAGATCGACAATTTTTCCCGCCTCGATTCTGAAGGGTTCCATAATATTAATCTTTGTTTTTACGCCCTCATCTCCAACCCAATAAGCATAACTTCCACGCCTTAATTCCCAGTCGATCTCCTCGTCTTCATTCCTCTGGTCATCGCTCAGGTGAAGTGCTGTTTTGAGAACCTTTACAGGTTCGGCTAATAAATAATCAGTCCATGTTTGTTGATCGAGTGGATCATTTGCATCAAATTCTTCTCGGAGAAGAGGACTTTTCAGCAGCCAAACACTCTGATCAGAACCGTTTGGATTATCTGAGCCCAATGGATCGTCGATCGCCATAAGTGGATGTTGATAAAGGCTCAAGGAATCTAGGTCCTTAACTACCTCACGATGATCCACCCATGGGTTATCATCTTCCCCGTAAATTCCACCCAATGGATCGTTTAATATCCTCTTGCCCTCGTCATCTATAATAATCCCGTCTGGCACTTCGATAAATTCATCAACCAATACTCCATCCATCATGGCAAGTTTACGGTTCCATCCTTCATTTCCACTCACTAACCAAGCTTGCTCTATGGCAGGATGTGGATCGTAACTGGAATCGTAGGACCAAGATAAAGTTAGGGCTTTCCCGTCGTCTCGATTTTCTGGTAATGGAGGAGTAGGCAGTCTTTTTTCTGCCCAACCTCCACGATGTTTCCAGACTCCAGTCCATTGACGCTGACCAAGCTCCACGCGGTTACGGTTAGTGCCATTGTCATATAATTGGGCACTTTCTGATAAAGCATTTGGGAGAGGGTAGCTGGAAGTTAAATAATCTCTTTCCAATTCAATGCGGTCATCGTAAATATCAGCAGTTGTGCTTACCCGCATATCGGGCCCTAAATGTTTTTGGATTTCACCAATGGCAATCATCATCCCCATACGGGCATGAGCCTTAGCAAGAATATGGTCTTGGCGGACATCCGAATAAGCGAGGTCCATACGAACTTGGCTAATTAATGAAATAACAAGTAAGAATACAAAGCTGACAAGTGCCAGGGTTATAACCAAAGCAAACCCCTTGCTTTTTAAGCCTACAATTGGCCGGTTATTTTGATCGGGTAAATCTTGATTCATTCCTAACCCTTAAACTGATCCAAGGTACAAGTCGCGGGCAACTTAAATCCGCTTTCTTGTTTTCAGGAAGGCCAGAAAGACTTATCCCTAACCACCTTGGCTACCTTCGATAAGCCAGTTCTCAAAGCTAACGTGAAGGGATGGCCAGAATCTCGGCTTCAGATGGCCAGTATTTTTCTATATCTTCCAGGGGTGGGATCTCTCTTGGTCGTACCACGCGAAAACCAACAAACAGGGCATCGGTATGATACCATACACTTTTGGGAATTTGAGGGTCCTGTTGTTTCCAGGATTCATCCGAAGCCATGCGGGCAGCGGAACGATGGTTTTGGGGGCCATCATCCCAGGAGCCGCCCTTGACCACTCTAGGGTAAAGCGAGGTGGGTACTACCATTGGGTTAACCCTTTTCTTAACGGGTGCTGTTGAGGGAGGTGGGGCAAATTGATCAAGGGTCCATTCCCAAACATTTCCATGCATATCAAAAAGACCATAGCCATTGGCAGGCTTTCCCCCAACTGATTGGTACTGAAAGAAACTATTTTTTAGGTGCCATGAATGATTAGGCAGTGATTCGGGATCATCACCAAAGTTGTATGCAGTGTTACTCCCTGCCTTACAGGCGTACTCCCACTCAGCTTCGGTGGGCAAACGATAAAACCTGCCGGTTCGGGCACTCAGCCACATACAATACATTTTAGCGGATAATTGAGTCATGCAGATTGCGGGAAATCCGCTTTTGCCCATTCCAAAAGTCATATCAGTGTAGGGAGCGGTCGGCTTGGTAACCGCATCAGTCAGTGCATCTGCCTTGGTTTCCTCCATTTTTTTGTAAGCCCGGTTATCCCGGTCGATATTGAGCATCCACAACTCGTAAAGATCCCAAGTGAGCTCATACTTACCCATCCAAAAGTCAGAAACTTCGACTTGGTGGGCGGGCCACTCATCCTCACCGCGAGAAGAATCATCCAACGAACTACCCATGGTAAATTCTCCACCCTCGATTGGAACCAATTCAAAAGCTAGGTCGGAGGTGGATATCTCCTCCTCGTACTCGGAAAATTCATCCGTAACCGGGCCCTCAGAAAAACCAAGTTCCTGATACAAGTCTTTGGGCATTGTCCCCAAGATGGTGAGCGACTTCTTCTTCGGAGCCAAGGTTACTTCCTCGGGCCAATCCGCACCTTCATCAATCCATCGGCGTAATGTATATAAATCACCTGAGGAAAGTGGATCCGCAGGTGCTGGGGGCATGAACATTTCATCATCCATGGGAAGAGTGCAAAGAACATATAAGTCGCTCTCCAGGGCATTACCGGGACTAATCACATAATCAGTGGCAAATGCATAAGCCTTAGTATCTAGTCTTAAGTCCGCCTTTACCTTTCCCTCGTAGTGGCAAGCCACACAGTTGAGTTCCAAAATAGGCTGTACATGCTCAACAAATGAAATGGTTTTGGGTAGACGCTTACGCGGTTCTAATACGATTTCTTCGGGCCATTCTGCTCCATCCACAATCCACTGTTTAAGAACGGCTTTTTCGGCATCAGTCAAAGGATAGTCTTTTTCCTCGTTTTTAATGGGAGGCATAATTAATTCATCGTCCAAGGGTAGGGTGGTTGTCCAATAAAGCGAACTCGCCTCTGGATCCCCAGGCACCAAAACATCATCCCCGGCAAGAGTAGCGGCTTTTGTGTCTAATCGCACATCGCCCTTAGCGTTGTCTTCGCGGTGACAACTCACACAGTTGTGTTCGAGGATAGGTTGTACATCGCGGGCAAAATCAATCTCGGAAGAATTTCCTTGAACCCAAGGTGAGGCGAGGATTGCCCCAAGTACGAATTTGCAAGTAAGTTTGAATAGCTTCATAAATACAAAGATAAATATCCTTTCTAAGAGATATTTGTTAATAATCTCAATCTTTTATCATCCTTTCTCTAAAATTCCAATAACCTAAAAATGATTAAATTACTCCGACTGTGGCTAACATTGAGTTATGTGCTTGTTGGATTTGGAGACGAGAAGAGTACACAGAAAGCACGCTTTTCTAAAAAAATCATGGGCACTGAGGTTCTAATTATCGTAGATGCACCCATGACAGATGCTCTCAAAAAGGCAACAGACTCAGCCTTTCGTGAAGGGATTCGTCTAAATATGCTTTTCAGCGACTATGAAGCAAACAGCGAACTATCTCTGTTTTCGCAAAGTTCAGAAGGTGGTAGATCTGTAAAATTATCTGAAGAGCTCTTTAAGGTTTTAGATTATGGACAAGAACTTTCGCGAATGAGCGATGGAGCATTTGATGTAACTTTAGGCCCGCTCACTCGTTTGTGGAGAATTGCCCGCTTTCGACAAAAATTACCAAAGGTGGGTAAGCTTCGTGAAACTCGGCAACGAACCGGCTATCAAAAATTAGTTTTAAACAGATTGAATACTTCTGGAAATCTTCTTGTTTCAGGGATGGTTCTAGACTTAGGTGGTATTGCCAAAGGGTATGTTGCAGACCGCATGCTTGGCGTAATGAAAACTCAGGGCTTTGCAAAATGTTTAATCGATGCTGGTGGAGACTTGACCATTGGCGATGCCCCGAAAGCATCTAAGGGATGGCGGGTAGAAATTGGAGGAAGGTCTCATCCGGAACTTCCAGTGCTTGAATTATCAAATTGTGCGGTGGCCACCTCGGGCGATCTTGAGCAAAACTTAGAAATCGGAGGAACACGCTATTCTCACTTACTTAATCCAAAGACTGGGGTTGGCTTAGAGGGAAGTGCTCAAGTTACTGTAGTGGCTCCAACTGGCATGATTGCTGACTCCATAGCATCGACCTGCTTAGTTTTGGGAATTCATAAAGCAACCATGTTCCTTTCACAAACGAGTGTGTCCAAGATGTACTATCTTACCGAGAGCAATTCATCCATCAAAGTTCATCAATACTTGCCACCCCTTTAAGCCTTTTATCTTGTCAGGTCGCTAATTTCTGACATGGTTTAGCTCTTATCCCCTTATTTTCATTATGTCTAAGATATGTGCAATCACAGGTAAGCGCCCTAAAGTAGGCGGTCGTATAATCCATAAAGGTGTTAGCAAGAAAGCTGGCGGTATCGGCTTGCAGTTGGTCAAAAACAACAAACGTACTTTTAGGCCTAATCTACAACGTATCCGTGTTAAACTTCCCAGTGGTCAAGTTAAGCGTCAATGGGTATCAGTTAAAGCAATTAAGGCTGGAAAAATCCAAAAAGCCTAACACTTTTGATTGGCCCGTCCGGATCGGGCTTTATTTCTACATCTAAATGAATCCGGAAATACGCTTTTGGAACCCCTATCTTTCGGTATATGAATCCGAAAAAATCTACGGGGAAAAATGGTTACGTTTTTCTTACGAAAACATTTTGGGAAGGATTGGATTGTGGGGAATGGTTAAAAGACCTTGGTTCTCCAAGTGGTATGGAAAGAAAATGGATACCCCTGAAAGCCGTTCCAAAATTTGTCCTTTCATCACAAAATACGAGCTTAACACAGACGAGTTTTTAGAGAACACCGACAGCTACAAAAGCTTTAATGAATTTTTTTTCCGAAAATTAAAACCTCAAGCTCGACCAGTTCACCCGTCCCAAACTTCAGTGGTCTTCCCTGCAGATGGTAGGCATTTAGTCCTGCCAGACTTATCAAAAGTTTCCCAAGTGTATGCCAAAGGACAGGAGTTTGATCTTACTAGATTACTCGGTTCCGAAAACTTGGTAAATACCTTTAGAGAAGGATCCATGGTTATTAGTCGCCTATGCCCTGTGGACTACCATCGATTTCACTTTTCACTTCCTGGCAAAGTGAGTAATAACAGATTAATCAACGGTAATCTATTCTCCGTAAATCCAATCGCTCTTAGAAAGAGAATCTCAATTTTTTGGGAAAACAAAAGATACCTCTCAATTGTGGAAAACGAACAGGTAGGAAAAGTGGTTCAACTTCTAATCGGAGCAACTTGTGTGGGATCTGTTCACATCACCGCAGATGAAAATTCATTTGTCGAAAAAGGAGATGAATTTGGATATTTTTCTTTTGGCGGTTCTTGCGTCATGACTATCTTTCCTAAGAATCGAATAAATTTCCGTGAGGAACTTCTGGAACAATCAGCCAAAGGTTATGAAACTTACTTTAGGTTCGGAGAAGCCATGGGGCATATCGCATAATTGCTGATAATTAAATTGGCTCTTTACTTCCCTGGTTAAAGGTTAGTACTAAATTCATCTCTTAATGAAAGAAACGATTCCTCCATTAACGCGAACAAAAGGCTTTACGGTCATCGAATTGCTCGTAGCAGTCTCGGTAACTGCTCTTCTGTCGGGTATGCTTCTTTTAATTTCTACCCAAGTTCTCGAGACTCAGTCAAAGTCAACATCCACAATCGAAACGAATCAAATTGCGCAATTTGTACTCGATCAGGTTCAAGAAGATCTTCAATGCGCCCTCTACAGGAATGATGGAAATGTGTGGATGACTGTATCTTTACTTAACGATAATGAAAACAGCGGTTCATGGGTAAATCCGGCCATTAGTAGTAATGCTAAAAGCCCGATTGATTCTCTTCGAATAGTTGGTTCAGACTGGCCAAGTGAAGAATTAACAGATTCAGAGATTGATGCACTTGGACAAGGTCCTTTTTTAGAATCCCGTTTTGGTGTTGCGGGTTGTTGGTTACGTTTTTTCTCTCAATCTCCAGAATTAGACCCAAATGCAAAAAACCATGGCTCTGCACGTGCTATCGGTTATCAAATTATTCGATACGGACTGACTGGCTCTCCATCATCTAGAGCAAAATATCAACTATTTAGATCTGATGTATCCGCAAGAAACACCTTTGAAGCTGGCTACAATCTCCACCCTGATGGCGGTTACGATTCATCAGCATCCTTGACCTCTCTTGATCCTAGCGATTTAGGCACTCCGCGAATTCCTTCCTCCATAACTAATCCTATTGTAACAGACGGGACTGATTATTCACCAATATCTTTTTCTCTAGCCTCTAACATTATAGATTTTGGAATTAGGGCCTACCATTTAGAAAAAAATAGTTTCGGTACGGGAAATTTGGTTCAGATTTTTCCTCCCATTGATATAAGTTCCCCAGGAAATCTACTTGCAGAAGAATTTATGGCTACATCCTACAAAGCTTATCAAACTCTAAACAATAAAACCTTCTACCTATTCCCAAATGTTGTAGATGTTATGGTTAGGGTACTATCCATGGAAGGTGCTAGGTTGGTGGAAGCTTTTGAAAATGGTTCCGTTCCAAGTACAGATAATCTCAATTGGTGGTCAATCGCTGAAAAACATTCAGAAGTTTACATTCGTAGAATAAAAATTTACGGAAGCGGAATATAAATCTTATATAAAGCCTCTTTGCTTTCTGTATTTTAAGGGCGTTATTTTCATTTGTCTTCTAAATAATTGAGTGAAAGAACTCTGGTCGTAAAAGCCGTTCTCACCAGCAATAATAGATAATTTCTTACTGGATGAAAGTAAATCATCACAAGCAGCCTCAATTCGTGTTCTCGTTATGAATTGCATAGGAGCAGTGCCGAACAACTCGACAAATCCACGATGCAGTTTTCGATGAGGAATCCCAGATACCTCCACTAGGTCGCTAATTGAAATTTCACCACGAAAATTATTTCGAATATGATTAACTGCACGGCCAATTTCGTCGTCTCTTTCCCATTTCAATTCTTTATTCTCCCCATCACCGTATGGACGAACAGTTCCCATCAATCCAATAACATCCGCACGATCATTAAAAATCGGATACTTATTAGTTAGATACCAGTCAGGTAAACCTTGGCTATTGAAAACCAATTCCAAAATATTTAACTTCGGTTTTCTCGATTCAAAAATATCTCGGTCATCCCTCCTAAAATGCTCCGCTAATCGGGCAGGAAATAAATCAAAATCAGTTTTTCCAAACAATTCTTGCTGAGATAAACCCAATCTAGGTAAAAAACCTTCATTGACCATCACTAGTCGGTGTTCCCGGTCTTTAATAAAAAAGCTTACTCCGGGCAAATCATCAAAAAGACCAGATACACAAAGAGAGTTACATTGATTTTTTTCAAACCATTCGGTTATGTGACGAGTAGATTTTGATGAATTATTAAATTTCTCATGACCCATAAATTTAGATAATTACCAAACAATATTTTTGGCAAGGATTTTATAATGCCAAGAATTGAGTGTTTATGCATCATCTATGCATTCTTCACTTTTTTTATTTTTTAAGCTTTTACCTGATATTAAATCTAATGAAATTCAGATTCCTTGCACGACATGCATATCGAGCATAAAAATAATGAATCATCATTGTTGATTGAAAAAATGCGCAAGAAACAGTGCGGAGCTTTGAACTCCCTAAAAATATTTCAAATCTTTATTCTAGCCCAAGTTTTTTAAGTTTTGGGCGAATAACAAACGAGCAATAACCTTGATCTGGATTTTTAGCATAATAATCTTGGTGATAATCCTCAGCCGGATAGAATTTAGGAACAGAAACAATTTCGGTAACAACCGCATCAACAAGCTTTGCTGTTAGTTTTTCTTTCCATAATTCTGCCTCTTTTTTTTGCTTCTCATTGTAAAACATAATTGTCGAACGATATTGAGTACCTACATCCGCACCTTGCCTGTTAAGAGTCGTTGGATCATGTGCATTTCCGAAAATTTCTAAAATTTGAGTAAATGAAATTTTTGATGGGTCGAAATGAATTTTTATGACCTCAGCATGTCCAGTTTTCCCGGTACAGATATCTTTGTAAGTAGGGTTTTCAGTCTGCCCACCGGCATATCCAGAGATTACGGATATAATCCCATCAATCTGTTCAAATACCGCCTCGGTACACCAAAAACATCCGCCTCCAATTAAAGCAAACTGGTTTTTTGAGTCTACGGTTTCTGGATGGACATCATTCACAATTTCAACCTTATCTACCTTTGCAAATAAACCCAAGCCAACAGCAGAGAATAGCCAGACTTTAATAAATACTCGGTATATAAAAGTTTTCATTTATTTGTAATCCATTCATGCCCCCGTTGGAGTAATAATTTATCGGCTGCCAAAGGACCCCATGATCCAGCAGCATATTCCTCTAACCCATGGTTGCCCATAGATTGCCAGTAATCGAGAACGGGCGTTAGTAACCCCCACGAGTTTTCTGCTTCATCGCCCCGGATAAAAAGCGTTCCGTCTCCAGCCAAAGCATCAAGAATTAGACGTTCATATGCTTCAGGTGTATTTGAGCCAAAAGTCGTTTCATAGCCAAAAGACAGATTGACTGGTTGAAGCTTAGTCTCAAGACCTGGAGTCTTCGAGTTTAAACTTAAACCTACTCCTTCATTTGGTTGAATACGAATCGTCAGAAGGTTGGGAGAAAGAGGTTGCCTTGAGTCATGGCCAAAAAGAATGGCGGGAGGACGAGTGAACTGAACCACGATTTCACTTACTTTACGAGCTAGTCGCTTGCCTGATCTTATGTAAAAAGGCACTCCTTTCCAGCGCCAGTTATCCAATTGCAAACAGAGCCCTGCGTAAGTTTCAGTGTAAGAAGTAGAGGAGACACCATTTTCATTTTGGTAACCAATCGCCTTTTCGCCACCAACTAGTCCTTCTGTATAAACTCCACGAACAACCTCTGCATGGGGGTCGTTTAATTTCAATGGCTTAATTGCCTGCAATGCCTTGACTTTTTCGTCCCGTATAGCTTCAGGATCCAAGGACGATGGTGGTTCCATAGTGGTCAGGGCGAGCAATTGCATGACATGATTTTGAATCATATCTCGCATTGCTCCGCTACGATCATAGTAACCAGCACGAGAACCAACCCCAAGGTCTTCTGATACGGTAATTTGAACAGAGGACACATAATTTCGATTCCATACGGGCTCAAAAATGCTGTTAGCAAATCTTTGAACCAATAAACTTTGTACGGTTTCTTTACCTAAATAGTGGTCAATTCGAAAGACCTGTGACTCTGAAAACCTACGATTTATCATTTGGTTGAGTTCGCGAGCACTATTCAGATCTCTACCAAATGGCTTTTCTATGATAACCTTAGAAGCAGAAGGGGTATTTTTATGCAATCTAGCCAAGCCACTGTTGCCCAAATTCTCAAGAATTGGTAAAAATCCTGACGGGGGAGTTGATAGATAAAACATACACTGAATCGGTCCACCAACCATCTCCTCAATCTTTTCAATTTTAAGCTTCAATTCCTCAAAGCTTGATGGATCATCATAGGCTCCAGTATGAAAAGAAACACCAGGCTCCAACTTATCCCAAATATCTTTATTTACAGGTCTCCGGGAATAAGCAGACAAGGATTTTTTAAGCCCAGACCGAAAGTCATCATCGGAAACATGTTTGCGCCCATAACCAATTAAAAAAAAGTTCTCAGGCAGTAAATGATCTAAGGATAAATTGAACAGTGCTGGAACAAGTTTGCGAGCAGTAAGATCGCCCGATGCACCAAAAATTACCATAACAGTTGGAGGAATGCTCCTTTTTCCAGAATTTTTCATAAAACTTTCTATAATATAAAGAGTAGAGTATTATGGAAAGAGGGAAACGTTTTCGTGGTGAAATAACTTATTATGTGACTCTGCCAAGTCAATTTCGACGACATCAAATCGATAAGTGTTATACCTGTCCTTATTTTGATTTAGAAAATCCAAACAGCCTCGTAATAAGGTATTTTTTTTTTGATAATTAATTGAATAATATCCGCTATTCAAAGAACTTGCGGATCGTGCCCGCACTTCCACAAACACCAAGCATTCGCCGTCCAGGCAAACAAGATCAATTTCACGACGAGCGTCTTGAGGACTACGCCAATTTTTTTTCAAAACGGACAATTTTTTACCCTTCAAATATCTTCGAGCCAGCCACTCCCCATACCAACCGCGTGTTTGATTGTTTCTAAGCGGCAAAGAACCACCTAAAAACCAAATAAGCTCACACAATGTTCTAGAGAGTCCAGCTATTTTCAACGCCATTCATGCTTGGGGTAACGTCCGGCTAATTCCTTACGCACCATAGGGTATGCACCATCCCAAAAACTTGGCAGATCTGTCGTTCTTTGAACGGGACGCCGGTTAGGAGCAAGAATTTCAATAACCAGTGGATGTTTTCCAAAAACGATCCTAGGGTGTATTTTTACTTCATATAAATCTTGCAATATAGCCCGAATCACAACTTCTCCTTGATCAGAATAATCAATAGGGTAGGTACGATTTTTTGTACCCAAATTAATTTTTTCAGGAACGGCTTCATCCAAAAGTTCGTTCTCTTCTTTAGAGAAACAATTTCGTAAAGGATCGTATACATCTAAATTCCGGATCTCACGCCAGGTAGATCCTGATTCACACAATTGCTCAAAAAAAAGAACCTTTAGACCATCGTCAAATTCCTTAATTCCCAGTTCAGGAAAATGTCGGGCAAGAAAGCTCTGCCGCTCTAACAACTTATCCACTCTTACATCCCATTTTTTTAATTTTAAATCTCCCAACAACAAGGCATTGGCATAGGCTTTGGTTTTTTCTTCCTTACTTACATCCTCAGACTCACGAATTGAAAGAATTAGGTTTTGCCAAGACTCGACTTCTTTTTTTACCACTTTTCGAGTGTTTAAATCCAAGTAAACTTCTGTGGTCACATTTTTTTTCGGCCCAATAAACTTCCTTATCCAATCCTCATTCAGTCCTGTTGCCCACTCCATCTCAAGAACCAAAGAACCTCTAATTTTTTTCTCAACTACCCGTAGTGGTAAAATGAAATGCTCACTTCCAAGAACCGACCTTTTGCTTAAATGGAGTCGACGCCCCTGAGCATCCTCGTAAATTCGCCTGCCTGCACTTACAAGACGAGCGATAGCTCTAGGGAAACAGGATATTAGAATTTGGGATAACTCATCAAAGCTTGGAATTTCCAATTTGTATTCAAGCCCAAGCATATTACAAAGCGAATGTGCCAGAAGTTCAGAATCTTTACACCTTCCGGCATGAATTCCCAGTTTTCTACAATCTTCAACTGAAAACTTTCTTCTAGATGCCTCTTCAAAAGCCAGAAGTAAACAATAGGCATCGGATCTTGGATTAGGCATAGGATAAAAATCACTTAGCACTTCGGATTGTACAGGAGGTCGTTCCTCAAGCATTGCCAAAAGTAAGGCAATCACTGGGGCCAAATTCTTTTCTTTTGCTTTAAGTAAAGCATGCGACCAATTGGGGTGAACTGGTAATCGACTCATTCGAGTTCCGTGCTCAGTCAAATTATTCTGATCGGTAAGTGCACCAAGGTCTTTTAACTTAGTCTTCGCATCGTTTAGGGCGGACTGAGCAATTGAATCAAACAAATCTAGTTGCTCGAGATCGAGATCAAACCTTAAAAGATTTAAATAAATTTGACTTAAATCTATTCTATTAATTTCTGGAAGATCAAATTCGACACGCTTTTCATGCTCTGTATGACTCCATAATCTAAGACAATAACCGGGACCCAGCCTTCCAGCTCGACCAGCTCGTTGATCGGCAGAGCTTTTGCTAATTGGCTCGGATAATAAAGCGTTTATTCCACGATTCTGATCGTAACGCATTTTTTTAGCTTTTCCTGTATCAATAACAATCCGTACCCCCTCAATCGTTAAGGATGTCTCTGCAATATTTGTACTGACGATAATCTTCCTTTTTTTACTGGGAGCCAATGCCATATCTTGCTTCTCGCTAGACAGGTCACCAAATAGGGACCTTATTTCGAGCCCACTCGACCAAGAACTTGTTATGATTGCACTTACCGTTTTAGAAATTTCATAAGCTCCATCCATGAAAATCAAAATGTCGCCATCCATTTTGCTCAATAGCCTAGGCAAAAGGTCAACCAACGACTTCCAAGGGGGCAATTCCTTCTTCACCACTTGGTATTCGACTTCGACCGGATAGGAGCGATCTTTTAACTCCAAGCACCCAGATTGAGGTATAAATTCGTTTAATGCGGAAAGGTTTAAAGTAGCGGAGGTTACTATAATACGAAGGTCTGGCTTTGATGATTTCCATAATTGTAAGGCTAATCCCAAGCACAGATCAATCTGAGCGCTTCTCTCATGAAATTCGTCAAGAATGAGAACTTCAAATTCATTTAATTTTTCTTCGCCTAACAGCTTGGCCAAAGCAATACCATCGGTTACATAAACGATTTGAGTTGTTGAACAGTATTTTTTGTCAAAGCGAACTTGATAACCAACTTCTTTACCTATTGACCAGCCCACCATACGGGCAACTTGACCTGCAAGTACCCGTGCAGCTATTCTTCGTGGCTGAACAACCAGAATTTTGCCAGTAGCCAAGCCAGATTTGGACAGTAAATAAGGAAGTGCAATGGATTTACCCGACCCAGTTGGTGATTTCAGAATAACATGGGAATTAGTTTCCCATTTTTGCTTAAATTTTTCAAATTCTTGAAAAACAGGTAATTCACTGAACGCATCCACAGAAAAACGCTCTACGAGTTTTGAATTTTTTCAACCCCAAAGAAAAGGGTCAAAAAAGGCTCTTGTATTGTTCTAACATTCTTCGAGCCACCCCATCTCCTTTTTGTGCGGCTACGGATAGCCACTGCTTAGCATCCTTTGGATTTTTTTCTGTTCCTTTTCCCGATAATTTCATCAAACCAACTAAACGAGCTGCTTCTGGATAACCTCCCTTGGCCAGGGGCAATAGCATAGAATAGGCCTTTTCATAATTCTTAGGCCTTCCAATTCCAGTGTAATACTTTCTAGCTTCATGCAAAATTTTCTCATCTTCACTACTCGTCATATTAGAAAAATTTGAAGTGGTAGTTTGAAGAACTTTATTAGAAATCGTCCCTGGCTTAAGGTCCATTTTTTCTAAATAAGCCCGAGCAAGTTTATGACCCTGCTTATCAGCCTTGTTTAGCAAACGAACGCCTTGACTAAGATTTTTAGGCAAGCCTTCTTCACCTTCAGCCAACAGCATCCCTAAGACATACTGGGCTTCGACAAAGTTTTGCTTCTCTGCAACCTGCAACCACTGGGCTGCCTTGCTAGGATCTTGAGGTACTCCATCTCCGTTATAATAAGCCATACCAAGATTAAATCTTGCAGTCAAAGATTTGGCTCGAACAGCTTTTGAGAGAAGATCAACCCCTTTTTCAGGATTTCTATCCAACAGACCAGGCAAACCCTTCAAATAAAGAGCTCCTATGGTAGCCTGTGCCTGAGGGTAACCTGCATCAGCGGACTTTTGAAAGAGGTCTAAAGCTCGGGGTACATTAGTGGGAAGAACTTGAAAATCAATCTCCCCCATACAGTACATAGCAACGGCGTCTCCATCTGATGCTCTTCTTTGAAGAAGCAGGGCTGCATCTTGATAAAGCCTGGTTGCCTCAGAAAAATCTCCTTTTAACATAGCAAGGTTAGCTAAATTATAAGACCCGAAAGGATGCCCTTTTTTTAAAGCTGCTTCGGACCATTGTCTAGACGCATCCACATTTACCGAGCAACCCGCTTCACCGGACCTCAAATAAATCCCCAGAAGTCCCATATGATAAGGAGATCCATCTTTTGCTTTGGCCACTACTTGTCCATATGAAAGGGATGAATCCCAGATATCTTTTGCCCAGCTGGCAGAGCTCAGATACAAGAATAAGGAAAATAGGAATATAAAGGTGCTTTTAGGATCCATCTTTATACATGATTAAGTCTTAGGAACATATGTTCCAAGCTTGAAAGACTTCCCACAATGGGAAAGATAAGGTAAAAATGCCTGCTTGTTCTTACAGACTATTAATTTTGCTTATTTTTTTCATTCATCATTTAGAACAGAAAATATTAGCAAATCCCACGAGTCTATCTGATTTGGAGCTTTCTAAAATCGTTGACCATCAGAATCGATTGTTCAAAGAGGGCAGTAGTTGGACCGAAAAAGAATTAACCAGGCAAGCTCAAGAGATTGTAAACCTTTATGAATCCTATCTTTTAGAAAATTCAAATAACACCAATGCCCTTATTTTGTTTGGTAAGTTCCTCAGAAAGACAGGGCAGAACGAAGATGCCCTGGCTCTTTTTTTAAGAGCCGATCAAGCGAACCCTAACATCGCCGTGGTTAAGCAAGAGTTAGGAAATTACTTGGTTGAAAATAATCAACCTATGGAAGCATTCCCATTTTTCTTAATGGCAACGCGACTAGACCCCAATGAACCTTTTTATCACTACAACCTAGGTAATTTTGTTTTTCTTTTTGAAGAACATTTAACCAAGTTAAATAAAGGTGAAAAGATGGTTCTACTAATGCATGAAAGTTTTAAAGAAGCGGCACGATTGCAGCCGGCCAACTTCGATTATCAATTAAGATATGCGCAAAGCCTTTTTGATTTTAATGCTTCGAATAAAGACGACGCACTGAAC
>JABBBW010000188.1 GCA_018607205.1 Opitutales bacterium
TTGAAAAATATCCAGGCTTATGCGAAATAGCTGAAGGTCGCTGGTACGCTTCATTAGTACATCACCATCCTCAAAGTACTTTATAACAGTTCCGCGTATCACTTGACCGTTTTTGGAGCGGAAATCTCGGTCGGTTATTGCAAGTAAACTGGAACAAAAGAGGAAGAAACTAAGAATTGATACTGTTTTCCTAAACATACGTTTAAGATGCTTTAGGTTACATATGTATTGCAAGCGGAAAAAGCTTCAAAATTGGATTTAAATCCAAGGACTCACCAAAGCATGAGCTTGCAAGTTTAAAAATTAATGAAATCAACGAAAGTGTAATAAATATTGTATTCGCGTCGTTATTTACTTTTATTCTTTCAAGCTTGTTGCCAAGTTGCCTATTTGGCCATATGAATGACGATCTTTAGCCTATGTTTAAAGAATTATTTGGTTCATCCCCATTCAAAGGTAAAGTTTGTTTTTGTACGATTTTACTAGTGACTTTTCTGACGGTTTGGAGTTGTTCCGATTCTGAGAAAGTAAACCCGCATAGACCTTCTGTCCATAAAGACGAAATTTATCTCGTTGATCAGTATGTTGGTGCAGATACTTGCGCGGAATGTCATGACCAAGTTCATGAAAAATGGGAAAATAGTCACCATTTTCACGCTATGGAATTGCCCAATGAGCAAACAGTCCGTGCGGACTTCAATGGTTCTACATTTGATAATTATGGAGTAACTACCAAATTTTTTCGTAAAGGGAAAAAATACTTGGTGGAAACCGAAAACCAGGAGGGGGAACTGGAAACCTTCGAGGTTGCTTACACCTTCGGGTGGGAGCCTCTTCAGCAATACCTAATTAAATTTCCTGATGGTCGGCTTCAGGTACTACCTACTTGTTGGGATGTCAAAAAAAAGGAATGGTATCATCTCTACCCGGATGAACGCATTGCTCCGGAAGACCCTTTGTTTTGGACCCGTTCCTTACAGAATTGGGATCACATGTGTGCTGATTGCCACTCGACAAACCTGCGTAAAGAATTTGATTTTTCCACGCAGGCTTTTTCCACAAAATATTCTGAAATTAATGTGGCCTGTGAATCTTGTCATGGTCCCGGGGCTGAGCATGTCGCCCAGGCGAAATCCGGTGCAGGGTGGGCTGGTATTGCTGATTTTGCATTGGCAGATATTAATTCCACTAATGTAGCACAGATCGAATCATGCGCCAAATGCCATGCGAGAAGGTCCATGGTTCATCCTGGTCACCATGCAGGCAATCGTTTCCTTGACCATTTCCTTCCGGAGGTCACGCAACCTTGGTCACCCGAGATGCAGGTTCCTACTTATCATGTAGATGGTCAAATCGACGATGAGGTCTATGTTTACGGTTCTTACATTCAGAGCAAGATGTTTCATCAGGGGGTCAAGTGCACCGATTGCCATGATGCCCATACTAGCAAACTGCATCATTACGATAATCAGCTTTGCACCCGTTGTCATGAGCCAAGTGATAAAAATCCGGCAGGTTTTGATAATCCGGGGCACCATTTTCATGAGATGGGTACAAAAGGGGCTAATTGCGTGGAATGCCACATGCCTCATAAAAATTACATGGTTATTGATTCCCGAAGGGATCATAGTATACGGATTCCCCGACCGGATCTATCCGCAAAATTTGGGCACCCTAATGCCTGTAATAATTGCCATTCTGATAAATCTTTCGAGTGGGCTGCAGGTGCGATTGAGCGAATAAAGGGACCAATTCGGCCAAAGGAGGCTCGTCATCCCGGTGCGTTTCATGCCTATCGGTCCGGTGCTCCTGGGTCGGAAAAACTTTTACTCAAGGCAAGCCAGGATGAGACCGCTCCAGCCTTTACTCAATCAGGAGCTTTATTGGCATTGCGTTCATTTATAAGCGAATCATCCACAGAGGAAGCTGTTCGACAACTGGATTCCAATCAATCGGTTGTTCGTGTTGCAGCGGTGTCCAAATTGGAGAGTTCGGAACCATCTGATTTGTATCAATATTTAGTCCCGGTTCTCCGGGATTCTGTTCGATCGGTTAGGACTGAAGCCGCCCGTGTCTTGGCGACATTGCCAAAGTCTTACTTCAAAAAGGAAGAGCTATCTTTATTTGAAGGGGTCTTGGAGGAGCTCAAGTCTCGTTATAATAGCAATTTAGATCGAGCTGAGTCCCATCTTTCCCTGGGGATCTTGGAAGAAAACCAAGGAGAACCTGCCAAAGCCGAGCGTCACTACCGGAATGCTATCGTCAGGGACGATCTTTTTGTACCGGCGAGAATGAACCTCGCCACCTTACTGAGTGCATCGGGTAGGGTGGTAGAAGCCGAAGGGTTGCTCCGCGAATCTGCCCGTATCCAGCCAACCTGGGGGCAGGTGCATTACTCGCTTGGTTTGCTTCTTGCTGAAGATACGAAACGCTTACCCGAAGCCATTCGTTCCTTGGAACGAGCTGCCTGGCATTGGCCTGAGAACCCTCGGGTAACCCACAACCTGGCGATAGCTTATTGGCAAAGCAATCGAGTTGAGGATGCAGTTCGTTCATTTGAGCAATCCATTCGGCTTCAGCCCAATAATCCGGAATTCCTTCAGCGAATAAGCGAATTACTTGCTCAAAATGATCGCTGGTCTGAGGCACTGCCTTACCTTCGCAGGTTGGTTTTGCTTGTACCTAACGAGCCTAGTTTCAAATCATTCTTTGAAGAAGCTAACAGGCAGCTGGGTATAAGGTGAGTTGGTTAGTGACAGGTTAATCTCCTGCTATGCTTTTGGGCTTCATTATTTTTTTACCCTTTCAATTTTAAAAAAAAACCTCCCCCGGCGACCAAAGTCTTACCGAAGGAGGAGCCTTTTTGAACTGATGACCCCGTTAGTAAGCGGGGTCTTTTAACTGTATAACTACCTTTCATTCCATTATACCAAGTTGTCAAAAAAAAACTTAATTTTATCTAATCAATGCCATTAGTATTATTAATTTGCTGATTTTGTTGTATTTTTGCACTTAGTTAGATGCAATAATCTTGCGAAAAGCACAATTTAACTTATCCCTAGGGAATGTCTTTTTTATCTTCTGCACCGCATGTTCACCACCATCATGGTAGTTGGTTGGATCGTTTGGGTGGAAGTCTTGCTTTGATATGCGCAGTTCACTGTTTGTTAACTCCCATGCTTGTTGTTTGCCTGCCATTAATTGCTTCGACCTTTTGGGTAAATGAAAGTTTTCACTTATGGATGCTTGGATTGGTTGTCCCGCTCACTGCATTATCCATGTTTCTTGGTTGCCGGAAGCATCACGACCGCTTGATTATTGGGCTGGCAACAGTTGGCATATCCTTTCTCATTATTGGTGTGATCTGCGGATTTGTTCTTGGGCACAGTTGTCACACCCATTGCGGGGACCATCATTCAGTTCTTTCTTCCAGTTTTTTTCCACATGGGTGGGAGTCTTTTTTTACCACTTTGGGTGGTGGATTTCTTGTCTTTGCACACATCAGAAATTACCGATTGTGTAGAAAGACTAGTTGCGACCACTAGTATTGTTATCCCCTTTGGGTTATTTTTCTTTAGGTAAGCTGCTTTAAGTCACCTAAATTATAACAGCTTCGGTTTTTACAAAGTTTATAAAGCCATCCATCAATTGCTAGAATTGGGGGAAACTTCCCTAGGGGACGATTCTTTTGAATGGGTTTCACTTTAAACGCCAAAGAATTATCCCTTTTGACCATCTGAAATCCACCCATGTGGAGGAGGGTTTACTTTACCATATTAAAAATGGAGCCACCTGTCAGGGTCGAACTGACGACATCCTCATTACAAGTGAGGCGCTCTACCAACTGAGCTAAGGTGGCGACCGATTTTTAAAATACTAAAAAAAAAGAAAAAATCAACAGGATAGTCGAGAATCTTTCTGGTTTATTTAAAATAGTTTAGGGTGAATGGACCGCAATTGAGTCATGCACAATTTCTTGAATGGACCGGTTTGGTGAAAGTTTGGCTCGTTTTGATACTTCATGTGCCGTCCTAATTAGCTGTGAGTTAATCAGTCGATTCACCTCTGCCCAGGATGTTTCTTCAATATCTTTGGTGTAGGCTAATCTCGGGTCAGCGGTGTTCAAGTGGGATTTTAAGAGACGCAACTTTGCCTTTTCAACATCCTTAGAAAAACGCAAAGATAACCATTTAGATATTTGGCCTAAACTCCAATCTGTTGCAGGTTCTTCCCGTAGGGCAATCCATGGTTCTTGGCTCAACATGCGATCATGCATGGAAGTTCTTATTTCTAAAACTTCGAAGTAGAAGTCATTTACATCTGCTGGTTTACGATTGGAAGTCTGGTTGGAGCGGTTAATCGAACATCCTCCCATTAAAATAAGAATGATTAGGGCAAAAATCTTCATACAACTAACCAATTATCTCTTTTATCCCATGTCAAATTAAGGTGGGTCGTTTGTTAGCAAGTGTAATAACTTTTTTTTAAGAAAAATGTTTGTATTAATGCAAGTATGTATTTATACTAAGTATAATCATTAATTGGAGGTTATTATGAAAATATTAAAATTGGTCTTGGTTATCATTATCTCAATCACCCCGTTTTCAGGAGGTTTTGGTCAATCTACATATGAACCTGATGAGTTTTATTCGTCACAAGGAGACAGTAACCTGAGGAGTGGAAGCGATTCATTGTCTGATTTGATAAGCAATCTTGATCGCTTCAGTCGTATAGAGGATAACGAAACAAAGAAAATCCTAAGAGGTAGCATTGCTCAGGTTTCATGGGCTAAAATGAATAATGTTCGAAGAAATGTGGATCAGGCTAATTTGAAATTGCATTACGCACTTAATGAAGAAAAAAATGAGTTAAGGTATATCTATAAGAAGAAAGCTCTAACCCGTGTAAATGAGCTCGCGGTAGCAAAAGCTTGGTGGGACAGTCCAACCTGTAAGAGACAAATACCTCGTAGGGATTGGTTTAATTTATCCGCTGAAGAGCGGGCAATGTATAGCCATAGATATATGCAATATCACAATCCTGAATTATTTGAGTCTATTAATGAGATGACATTAGATATTCCAGAGTCCGAATATGCAATGGCATGGAATATTCGACACCTGAGTAACCCGGGAGTGCCAAGTTGGAAAGAGGTTAAAAATTTTAAATCCAAAAATAACTTCCGAAAATCCTACTATTCTCACAAATTGGCGAAGGTTAATCCCAAAATTTTTATTTCTGAGGAAGAATTTGCCAATGCATGGGAGATTGCCCAAATCGGCATAAGTAATCCAGTTCGTTGGGATCAGGTTTTAGATTCCAGTAAGCAATCAAAATTCAGGAAAAATTATTTAGCACTGAGGGAAAAGCAATTGGACAGTTCGATTCTACCCCTTGGGCGTTCTAATGAAGAGAATACAGATATGGTGGCACTCGCATCTCTAACTACTAAGAAATAATCTGACCTTTTGTTAAACTACAGTACTTTAAAATTCCACCAGTTAGGCTTCACAGGTGAAGATTTTGTCTGGGCTAACCCACTTTTCCAGAAGTTCGAAACAAGTATGTTTCAACCTTTTTTCCGTATTTTCGCGATAGGCAATAATTCCACCTTTCGATTCCAAGTCTGAGGCAAATAACGGTTCCTCTGGGTAATGCTTTTCCATTTTTTTAAAGAAACCATGAGGCATACGAAAAGCTCCCAGACTGACCGAGTGAATGGTATGTTCAGAGAGGGTTGTAAAAATATTTTCAAAGAGCTTGGCATATCGATCCTTAAAACCTGTACAGTCGATCAGTGGGTCGATTCGTAAGCCAATTTTCCATCCCTGTTCTGCAAGTTGTAACATTGCCCGAATCCTGGCATCCACACTGGGTACACCATGTTCAAGTTGGGTACTGATTTCTTGAGGTGTAAAACTAAAGGCAACCACCGCCCGATCCAAGGGTTCCGTGTCGCGCAGTACCCGAGTTGCCACGCTCTTGGTCCTTAGTTCGATCCATGCATTGTCCAGTTTTTTAAAAAAAGGAAGGAAGTGATCGGCAAAGCCTGTGACAGACTCGAGAGCCAAACTATCACAATCATAGCCGGAAAAAAACCAGCTCGGTTCTTCGGGAGTTTTTGTCGCTCTTAGAATTTCCTCTTCAAAATCCTCAAAGTTTACAAACATGAGGTAGTGGGCGGAGGGATACATACCTTGCAAAAAACAATACCTACAATCGTAGAGGCAATTGAGGAGGTGTGAAAAATAGAAATTCCTGGTTCCACCCACACCATAGCTTGGAGGAATCGGGTGTATCAGTTTACCAGTTTGCTGGGCAAGGATGAGGGCAGGTTTTTTTTTCTGAAGCCGAAAACTTTGACCGGCCGGATTAAACACCTCTTTATAATGTTTGCAGGGAAGAACTGTTGCACGGGGAAACCTTGCCAAAATTTGCTGACTCCTTGGGTGATCTCGAATCCCGTCTTCCATATAAATTACTTCAATCATCTGAGTTGCCGGTTTGGTTCCATCCAATGTTTAATGTCCGAGATTACCTGAGCGCCATCCTTTGCGGATTGGGCAATAGACTCGATTTCTCCCAGGGATAATTCAAGGGCATTGGCCTGACGGACTAAGTCGTGCAATTGATGGGACCTGGTCGATGAAAAATGATGCATGCCAAGTACTTTCTCATAGGTATTCGATACCTCAGGCTCTTGTTGCATTTCAAGGCTGATTTTTTCCATTTGCTCAACGAAAAGGGCAATGCCCTTAAGATTCGGTTCTATCAACCCTGGGACATCCTTTGGCGAGAACTGTGATAGAGGGGAAGATGGATTGTCTGACACAACTTTGATAACCTGGGTTAGCTCACGAGTACTTGCACCAACTACCGCAGCATAAAAGGCATGGGCTTCCATATCGTATCCAAGTGCGGGTTCATAGGACGAACTCGGTTGAGAACAGGTTTTTAGGCAGGTCACCGGAAAATCGTGGTCATAAATTTGCGGGGGGTAAAAGCAGTTTTCGCTTAAGTCATCCTCGATCTTTCCGGCAATAAATGTTTGTCCTATTTCCAGGCTTCCGTGCCCGGCAATCCCCAGGTTCATCCATGCCTGATTAGGTGAAACATTTTTAGTTTTTAAGAAATTAACAGCTTGGCTTGTTTGCTCACGTCCCATTGCTGAGATGACTAATTTATGATTATCTTTTTGATAATATGCAAAGGGCTGACTGCTGACTTTTTGCAATTCATAAAATTCAATAATGGGCTGGGCTTCCCCAGGAAAGGCGATCACGAAGTTCATACTTAAGGTAGACAAGTCCGATTAGCCCGGAGTTCCAAATAATTTTTTTTGAGATCACCATACTTTTGGGCGGCTTCATACTTCTCTCTTTTGATTGATCCTTGCTCCAAAACCGAGCATTTCTCAATGATGACATCCAAGGCTTGTTTGCGTTGTTGATCGGTTAGGTCTGAGCGTTTGAGGATTTTCTCTAAGGCTTTAATTCGAAACCTGTCCATTCCCCAGGTTGTGGTAGAGAGTTGGTCAGAATGTCCTCCGTGTTTACGGACCAATTTTTCTTCCGTTAATCCGATGGGATGATCCAATAGTAAGCGTAACCAAAAGTCATAATCCTCACAGACTGGCAAAGATTCATCAAACCAGCCAACCGATTCAAAAACTGACCGGTGTAAAAGAACTGAGGACGGACATATTAAACAGTTTTTTAAACTTCGTTCCCACAATCTATTATTTGATTTGTCTAGGTATGCGGGTGGGATGACCTCGTTTCCTAGGCGTATCCATTTTTCAAGAGTGTGTACAGCGAGCAATTCTGGGTTTTGATCGATGTACTGGACTTGTCTTTCCAACTTTTTAGGTTCCCACTCGTCATCGGAGTCGAGCAGGGCAATCCATTCACCCCTGGCTTGCTTGATTCCCCAATTTCTTGCAGCGGAAACTCCTAAGTTCTTTTCTCTTCTTAGGCAGTGGACTTCTGGATTTTCGTGGAAATCAGAAAGGTCTGGGGAAGAAGATGAACCATCATCCACCACTAAAACCTCATCTGCCTGGGTCGTTTGCTTACTCACCGAACACAAGGCTCTTTTGAGTAAGTCTGGACGGTTGTAAACCGGGATGACTACAGAAATATTCAAAAGTATGCCATCCGTTTGATAGGCTTCCCGAATGTGGGAAGCTAGGGAATTAAAATACCTTAACTGTAACCTCAGCTCCTTCGAACCCCGGGGCACTGATGACTAACTTTCCTTCACCAGCTTCGTCGCCTTTGATCGGGATATTTACTGTCATATCACCTTCGGCAATGATGGCCTCAGGCATGATTACGGAATTAGGAATGTTAGTCTTTACATCGATAGGCAGACCGCCAGCAGGAGCTTGGTAATCAATTTTGAAAAGCAAGGTTGCGGTATCTCCGGATTGAATCTCCAATGAGTTTGGACTTACACCTAAGCGGCTTTCATCAACTCGGAAGTTTCCAAGATCAAGGGCACCGTGTGCTCCTCCAACCAATTTAACTGGATAATCAAGACCGGAGGGGAGGGCGGGAACAACAAAACGCAATTCATTTTCCGATAAGTAACGGGTAGTTGCATCCTGTTCGCCAACCTTGATCGTATCATATTTGGTAAGGCCTCTCCCTTGAACGGCAATTTCTGCACCTACGGGGCCTCGGTAGGAAGCAAGGTTGCCCACATAGCGGTTTTCCAGACGAAAGACTTGAAGGTCACTGGTTACACGCCGTTCAGAAACATTTCCATTGTCGAGTACGCTGGAATAGACCGCTTCAAAATAGTAGGTAGCTTCGTCAAATCCGGAAGGAAGTTTATAATCACAACTCCACAGCTCTTCATTAAGATCATCCTGTACCATGACCAATTTTTCTCCCCCAACCACGGCAAATACTTCAACCGTCTTGGTCTTGATCCCCCGGTCCTGGATTTCAAGTTCGGTCTGTAAGGTGTAGATACCAGATGGATTTTGGCTGACATTCTTGGATGTCAGGTTGATGAAGTTAGGTTGGCGGCAACCTGAAATAAGCCACAAGCTTGCTGACAGAATGCTAAAAGTAATTAATTTGGAGACGAATTTCATGATCATATGAATCAAACGGGTGAAGATTTAGATACCTTGGTGTTAAACAAGGAAAGAGCTGGGCGCAAGAAACTAGCGCTCGGATTGTATTTCCATGTTCCATTTTGTTCCACGACCTGCGATTTTTGCGCATTCTATCAGGAAAAACCAAGCAAAAAGGGGATTGAAGCTTATTTTCGTGGATTGGAGATGGAATTATCCCGGTTTCCTCCCGACCGTTCGATCTCTACTATATTTGTTGGCGGAGGAACCCCCGGGCTTCTTCAACCCGATGATTTGGATCGTTTTTGCAACCTGGTAAACTCTGCGGACCTGGAAAAAGATTATGAATGGTCCATCGAGCTGGCTCCCTCAGAAATTAATCCCGAAAAGCTCGATGTTTTGAAAGGATATGGGGTCAACCGTATATCAATGGGGGTACAGACCTTTAATCCGACTTTTATGGATGCCCTTGGACGTAAGCATCCTGTGGAGAAAATTTATCAGGCCTATCAATCGATTCGGGATGCGGGCTTTCAATCTGTAAATCTCGATCTGCTCTTTGGTGCTCCTGGTCAATCACTTAAGGATTGGGAGAGCGACCTTGCCCAGGCTCTGGAATTACAACCTGACCATTTATCAACCTACTGCCTTACCTTTGAGGAAGATACCGCGATGTTTCTTCGTTTATCCCAAGGCAAAGCTAAGATTGATCCCGAGCGCGAGGCAGAGTTCTATGAATTTGCCTGGAATTATTTACCTGCTCATGGTTATGAACAGTACGAAGTTTCTAACTACGCAAAAACGGGCCATGCCTGCCGTCACAACCTTCATACCTGGGGGATGCACGAATGGATCGGCTATGGTCCATCCGCCTGTACTCAGTATCAGGGGGCGAGAAGAAAAAATATCGCCAACCTTGAAAGCTGGGCAGAGGGGATGAAGGCCGGCAATCAACCAACCTACATGGAGGAAGAAACTTTGAAGCCGGAGGAATTCGCTCATGATGCCATCCTCTTTGGCTTACGAATGAACCAGGGAATATCGATTCCCACCATCGCCCAGCAGTTTGATTTATCCCAAAATCTATTTTCTGAAATTGGAAAGTTCCTGGATCGTCTCGTTGGTGAGGGCTTGGCAAGTAAGGAAGAGCCTTCGGACTACAGCCTAACAGGGAAGGGTAGAATTCTTTGCGATGCCATCGCCTGCGATCTGCCAGGTTTAACTACTTTCTAGTCCAGTGCTTTATCCAAATGTCCGCTTGCTTCGTCCAGTCCGCCCGGCCTGGCCCGTGTCAGCCAAAGTTGTTCGAATTCGCTGACCATGGCATTCTTGTCGGGGTGGTAATATTCCCGACCTTCAAGCATCGCTTTTCCACGCTCCAAGGAAAACCGGGTCATTTCCATCCCAAGTTGTAATTCTTTCCTGCTTGATGAAATTTTGCCGTGCGTATCAACCGCATCGATTTCTCTTTCGCATTCATTCAGGTGGGCGAGTCCGGCACCCATTTTTTCAATGCTTCCATGTTTCTTTAAGAATTCTTTAAACCTTTCCTCTTTGGATCCGAAAAGAAGAGTCCAATGCAGGCTGGAATTGGCCACATAGGAATCCATTGCATTATCCAGTTTGCCGAGTTTGAGAATCGAATGCCCCAAGCGTGCGCCCGGGCATTCATAGGCCCAGGCATCAATCGCTTCTGCCAGTTTTTCTTCAGGTAGAGATTGGCCCGACCAACTCCACTGAGCTGCCTGGAGAATCCCTGGATACATCGTCGGCCAGGGTTGGTGGTTTCCACCATCTCCCCAACTGGTCAGTAAAATCCCCTCCGCCCCATGTTTTTTTGCCTGTATGCAGGCGAGTTCGATATTCTTCTCGGCAATAGGCCAACGGCCAGTAAAACTTTTCCAGGTTGCAGTTCCTGGAGCTAGGCAAAACTTCAGCCCACATGCCGCCACCGCCCGTGCCTGTTCCTCATAGGGATGACTGGGTTCATACCCCCAGATGATAGGGGATGCATGCTTGTCCAAAAGACGAGCGTTTGCGGTATCCTCCAATAACACATCCGACCAAAATTGCATATGTTTGCCGTGCTTTTCAACCAGCTTACGGATACCTTCTAGATGCTCGAGGTATACCGATCCCTTGCCCATTTCCTCAACCCTTTTTCTGCTCCACCCCTGACCAAGTTCCCATGGTTCATCCAGTCCCACATTGAAGGATTTTGAGCTAAAGTTCGGAAGGTATTCCGCATAGAGGGAATCGATGAAGTCCAAACTTTTCTGGTTCGGTTTAAGAGTGGTTCCATGGTCTCTTTTTATGTACGGATCTTCGCGGACAAATCCATCCGGGCATTCCGCCATGTGTTTGTAGGCTGGGTGGCGCAACCAACGTTCAAAATGCCCGAAAGAATTAAGGTTAGGTACCAATTCAATAAATCGGTCCTTACAATAGCGATCAATCTCCTGAATCTCGGCAGGCGATAGGGGAGTTGCATTCCTCCATACTGTATTATGATCCTTAAATTTAAAGGTATGCTCGATATAAAGTTGCAACTCATTGTACCCCAAAAGGGCGAGCAGATCGACCAGGCGAAAAAGCTCCTGCATCGTGGGTACCTTGCACCGGCTAATATCGAGCATAAATCCACGCCTTCTGAGCACTGCTTGGTCCGTTATTTTGAGGCAGGGCAGGGTATTACCTGGTTCTTCAAACCTGAAAAGTTGCCAAATTTTTGAAAGGGCCCGGAATACACCATCTGCACGCCCGGCAAGAAGAGAGATTTTTCCCCCTCGCATCTCGATATCATATCCATCGGCCGGGATGTTCGCATCCTTATAAATTAGCAAGTTTGCCTGGCTCGTTGACTCCGGGATCTTGATTGCCAAGTCTTCCTTCCATACCCTTATTCCTTCGCCCAATTCTTTATCATCGCAATCAATCCACCAAGTGTGGGGAACCGGGAAAACTCCCTCCAATTTTATAATTTCCCGGGGAGTGGGAAAAAGGGCGGGCTTCATCATTTTATTTTCCTCGGCAGGAGGACTCCACAGCCCCAGGTAAGAAATACCGTAACCGGCCATGCCCATGCGGTATTGATTTGAATTCCCAGCTTTTCTCCCTCCACCTTTAATCCGCTCCACTGTGCTACCTGTTCATGGGATAAAAGATCGAAGTTCAAAAGGATTTGATAAAGGTCAGGCCGCAGGTAAGCCACCAGTGCAAAAGACAGGGCAAATCCAATGCACAATCCCTTGGCACTTGCCCGGGGAGTAAGTAGCGAGGCGAGGAACATGCCCAGCATCGGACCGGTGGTGTAAGAGATCATCCCAAAGGCGAGCACCACCACATTTACTTTGCCCCTCAACTGGTCAAGTTCCACTGCAAATCCGGCCAGTAAAATTCCCCAAATCAAAACGAGCATACGGGAAAGGAATAGATCTTTGGCATCCCCTCCTTTTTTATTACCCTTTCCGTCCCGTATAAGGGAAAGGGTGGTCTGGGAAAGGGCAGCCAGGATAGAATCCAGGCTGGATATGGCAGCGGCAAAGATTCCGGCGAGGATCAACCCGCGCAGCCCAGCCGGCAGTTCCGTAACTATCCAGACCGGAAACACATAATTTCCATCCTCGGAAAAGATTGCGGGCTCAGTGCCTGCCATCCGCATGGGTTCGTAGTAGGCATACAGAGCGGTGCCCACAAAAAGCATCAGGGTGGTGAGTAAAAGTGCTGCCGAACTGGCGATCATGGCTTTGCGAGCATCGGAAGCATCCCGACAACAAAACATTCGCTGGGCATTTAATTGATCCACCCCAAAAGCACTGAGGTTCTGGAAGGGCACCGCAATAATCGCTACCCACAGGGTAAAACCGACTGCCGGATCGGTGGTCAGGTTAAGCAGGGTAAATTTACCCGCTTCTCCCGCCGTATCCACCATTTGAGTCCATCCGCCATCGAGATGCGAAATAATCCAGCCCAAAGAAAAAAGCCCGGCTCCGACGAAAAGAAAGAACTGCATTACATCCGTCCAGATGACGGTTCGCATCCCCCCCATCCAAGTCCATCCCACTGCAAACAGCCCGATGATCCATATACAATGTTCGAACTCGAGTGGAGTGACGACTTTCAGGGCAAGGGCCGCCACCAGTACTCTTACACTTTGGCCTAGAATTCCTCCGATTTGAAAAATGATCGTGGCCAAGCGTTTCGCACCGATTCCCAAACGGTTGCCCATAAAATCGTAGGGGCTGTAAATCTCCTTCTCATAAAATGCTTTGACGAAATAAATACCCACCAACACGCGGGCCACAATGGATCCCAGCCCCCATTGCAAATAAGTAAAATCTCCAGTTGTCGCATAGACCATCCCGGGTACCCCGATAAAAGTAACTCCGCTTATTTCTGTTGCGATTATAGAACCCGAAACCGCTGGCCAGGGGAGGGTACGACCTCCCAGAAAGAAGTCTTTAATGGTGGATTGCTTTCCCTTCAGGGCATGACCCACCCAAGTGGTTAGAGCGAGGTAACCCGCCACGACCAACCAATCGATCTGTGTAAAAAATTGATGATATTCCATCCGCCCGCCATCAAAGATAGCTTTGGGTGTTGTGGAAACGGAAAAGCGATTTCCGTGAATAAGTCCTTAGCTATGTGAATAACTCCTTACTGGCTCGGTTAAATGTGAATTGTTTTTTCTCGACCCATGGTTGTGCTGTCTTTCTTGATCTTTACATGTCTGTATCCCTTGGCACCCCCTTTAAACCTTCGGCAAAAAAAGTTCTTCTTTGTGGCTCGGGCGAGCTTGGCAAAGAAGTGGTTATCGAGTTGCAGCGCTATGGCGTGGAAGTCATCGCACTTGATGCCTACGAAAATGCCCCTGCCATGCAGGTGGCAGATCGTTCCCATGTGGTATCCATGCTCGATGGGCCCGCCCTGCGTGCCATCATCGAGCTGGAAAATCCCGACCTCGTGGTTCCTGAAGTCGAGGCCATCGCCACTGATGTTTTGGCCGAATTGGAGGCAAGTGGTACAACCACGATCATTCCTACTGCCCGGGCAACCCAGCTTACCATGAACCGCGAGGGTATCCGCCGGCTCGCCGGTGAGGAGCTTGGCCTGCAAACCTCTCCCTATCGTTTTGCAGAGACTGAGGAAGAGTTTACCCAGGCGGTCGCAGAGATTGGAATGCCCTGTGTGGTCAAACCCATCATGAGTTCCTCGGGCAAGGGCCAAAGCACCATAAAAAGTGCCGGGCAAATTACACAGGCCTGGGAATATGCCCAGGCGGGCGGACGTGCGGGCAAGGGCAAAGTGATTGTGGAAGGATTTGTGGATTTTGATTATGAAATCACCCTGCTCACGGTTCGTCATGCCGAGGGTACCTCCTTTTGCGATCCCATTGGCCATGTTCAGGTGGATGGAGATTACCGGGAGTCATGGCAACCACACCCCATGACCGATAGGGCCATTGCTGAGGCCCGTGACTATGCCCGCAAAATTACCGATTCTTTGGGTGGGTGGGGCGTATTTGGGGTGGAACTCTTTATC
>JABBBW010000030.1 GCA_018607205.1 Opitutales bacterium
TTCAAGCATCGTCCCAATTCGCTCAAGAACCTCAATAATATCTTTTTTGTCCATTTAGCCACCTAGTAAAAGACTAAGTTCGAAGGACATCGAAACAAAAGTGGAACAATTTGCTCACATTTCGTGGTTATAAGATCTTCTTCAACCAATTATTTTGCTCATCCTTTAAATTCTGCTTTGCCAGAAATCTTTTGTCCCGATAACCATCAATCTCATGAAAAAAAGCTGCCTTATTGTACTCTCCTTACTGTTAGTTACTTCAACATGGAGTGCTGTCACTCTACCCAATGTTATTGGCAACGACATGGTTCTCCAACGAGATCTCCCTGTACCAATCTGGGGATGGGCCGAGCCAAATGAAATAGTATCAGTTTCCTTTGCCGGGCAGACCAAAGAAACGAAGGCGAATACTCAAGGCAAATGGATGGTTAAACTCGACAAACTATCTGCCAACTTCAAGCCAGCCGTTCTTTCCATTAAAGGTAGCAACGAAATCAAGTTGCAAAATATTTTGGTCGGTGAAGTCTGGATATGCTCAGGTCAATCAAATATGGAATGGCAGGTAAGTAGATGTGCAAACCCGCAAGAAGAAATCGCCAATGCAAAGCATCCCAACATCCGGCTCTTTGATGTCCCCGGCCACACCGTCCACCCGCTTCCCCAATCAAAAGGAAATGGAAACTGGAAGGTCTGTACACCTGCTTCTATTTCATCTTTCAGTGCAACTGGATATTATTTCGGACGTCGATTGCTCAAGGAATTGAATGTCCCCATTGGTCTTATCGGATCGAACTGGGGAGGCACCCGCATCGAACCTTGGACCACTCTTGATGGATTTAAATCAGTCCCTAAACTTTCCGATCAGGCCAAAAGTGTTGCTGCTTATACAAAGGACACGAAAGTCAAAGGAGGTACACCCTCTGCCATTTACAACTCAATGGTTCATCCCCTCACGCCCTACGCCATGAGAGGAGCCATTTGGTACCAGGGTGAATCCAATGGAAAAGAAGGAACTACATACTACCAAAAGAAACACGCTCTTGTAAAAGGCTGGAGAAAAGCTTTCCAAAATCCAAACCTTGGCTTTTACTGGGTACAACTCTGTAACTGGAAACAACCTGGTAAAACTCCTGGTGGTGGGGACGGATGGGCTAAATTACGCGAAGCCCAGACTCAGGCCCTTGATCTCAAACATACCGGCATGGCAGTAATCATCGACCTTGCCGATGCCCACAACCCAAACGACATTCACCCAAAAAACAAACAGGATGTAGGCTGGCGTCTTGCCCAGTGGGCACTTCATCAGACTTACGACAAAAAAGAGCTAGTTGCTTCAGGCCCACTTTACTCTGGGTATGAAATCAAGGGGAATCAAATTCAACTATCTTTTAAAAATACGGGCAAGGGCTTGATGGTCGGAAAAAAGGTCGGGCTTGACCCAACTCAGCAAATTAAAGATGGAACGCTCAAGCACTTTTCCATCGCCGGTGCTGATAAGAAATGGCACTGGGCAGACGCTCAAATTGTGGGAGACAAAGTTGTACTAAGTTCAAAGGAAGTAATCAGTCCAACAGCGGCAAGATACGCTTTTACCATGAACCCAGCCGACGCCAACCTCTACAACAAGGAAGGTCTACCTGCCTCACCTTTTCGAACCGACAATTGGTAAACTGCCCCACCTCGCTAATCTTCTTACACTTTAAATTCTGAAATTGCCCCAGTATGGGTACACGCTTGAGATGAATATTTGCATGCTCTTCGCAAGGAGGATTCTAATGATAACTCATTGAGCAAATCAACTGTAAGGGAGGCGATAAAAGAATCTCCCGCCCCTACCGTATCAACGACCTCAACGGGAAATCCTTCCTGATTGATTGTTACTTGATCAGATAAGAAGACCGCCCCCCGCTCACCCCGGGTCAGGGCAACCATAGAAATCCCATACTTTTTTCTTAAGTTATCTGCACCCTCAATCGGATCGAGTGGCTTAGTAAGGCAACAGACTCGCAACAGTTCTCCCAGTTCCTCTTCGCTCACTTTTAGCAAGTCGCAGGAATTGAGGGAATTTTCGATCAAAACTGAATCGTAAAAGGGTGGGCGCAAATTGATATCCAGCACACGCAATACTCCTTCCCGGTTGGCAATTTCGAGAGCCTTGAGGATGCCCGAACGGGCATATTCACCACGCTGCCCAAGTGTATCAAAGTATAAAGCATCTGTTTGGCTTACTTTTCTTTCGATCCCTTGATTCCACTTCCAATTTTCCCAGGCTGCATTTGGACCTATGGTGAACTTGGGTTGCCCGAATGAATCGAAATCTACTGAAACATAACCAGTCTCCACATCAGGAATAAGCTGAACAAGATCTGTACAGACTCCATGATTCTTTAATTCTTTGAGAGCTCGCTTACCACGATCATCACTGCCAATTCCGCTAACCGTATAAACCTTTGCCCCTAGACGAGCAGAATGACAGGAAAAATTAGCCGCTGCACCGCCGAATATTTCTCCGCTTGGGAATAAATCCCAAAGCATATCTCCAAGGGCTAAAATACTTTTCATTCCTCAATCCTTGTCTCGCCATATTGATGTATCAATGCGAGCAAGGAAGCAAAAAGGAGCAAAGCCATGAATTGGTGGATGGACGGAAGGATCACCGGGTAGTCTTTAATCCACAAAAGTGTACAAACTCCTAGAAGGAATTGAATTACGACCAATCCAGACAAACGCTTGGTCCATTGGGACACGTAGAGATTAATCTTTTCCGACTTTATGGTATACCAACAAAAGAAAAGAGTGCCCAAAGCGAGGCAGGTACCAAGCCAGCGATGAATGAATTGCACAGTAAATTTGTCTGAAACAAAATTCGTCCAATACGGAGTTGCTGAAAAGAGAGCTTGTGGCATTAGTTCACCCCCCATTAGGGGATAAGTGTTAAATCCATACCCGGCTTTCATCCCGGAAGTAAAAGCACCGTAGATAATTTGCAGGCACAAAACAGCAAGTAATACAACAGCCCAATTTCGGTAGCATGGAGGAGGGGTGACTCTACCCGTTTCGGCTCGTTGAGATAATCGAAGAGAAGCCCACCATGCCAATCCAAAAATAGCGAAGGCGAGGCTAAGATGGGCCGCCAACCGAAAATGACTGACCTCTGGGTCTTTCACCAATCCGCTCTTGACCATATACCAACCCATAAAACCCTGAGCACCGACTAGGAGGACAAGCAAGCCACCCTTTAACTTCAATCCACGATCGAGCTTTCCACGAAGCAGAAACCATAGGTAAGGAATCAGGCAGACCAGCCCTACGACCCGGCCAAGTACGCGGTGTAAATATTCCCAAAAAAAGATATACTGAAACTCACCAAGCGACATCCCTTGGTTGACGAGTTTGTACTGGGGAGACTCTTTGTACTGGGCAAACTCCATCGCCCATGCTGCCTCTCCAATAGGGGGCAAAATTCCAGAGACCGGGCGCCAATCGACCATGGAAAGCCCAGACCCGGTCAAACGGGTAATCCCACCAACCACAAGAATGATCATCACACTTAAACATACCCCACGCAACCACCACACTCTACCGTCAAAGGTAGATGAGGGCTTCACATGCGATTCCACGGAAGGTTTAACGGTCATAAATCCATCCTAATCATCCCGGCTCAGCCGGCAAAACTTTTGAAGCTTTGAAACCCTCAATTTTTTATAAATCGTCAAATTCCTTTGCTAAATTTTGGATTGGTGCAAACCTGTTCCCCTTTTCGAACCCATGCTCATTCTTTCAAATATTAGTAAACGCTACGGCCCCAAGGTCCTATTTCGGGAAGTTTCCTTGCGTTTGGCCCGCGGTGAAAGAATGGGATTGGTCGGACCAAACGGAGCGGGCAAGACCACCCTATTTTCCATCCTTCTTGGAAAAAACCAGGAAGATGAGGGCATCATTGAATGGGAACGAGGCATTCGTATTGGCTATCTCCCACAAGAAAGTGCACCTGCTGGTGAAGAGTCGGTGCTGGAACTTGCCACCGCCACCTCCGATGAAATGGCTGCTTCCCTCGCTGACCTTCGTAATTTCCCGGACCCGGAAAGCCCCCAACGGGCAGATGCACTCGAACGGTTTGCTGAACTCGACGGATACAAAGTGGAAGCCCGGGCCAAAAAAATCCTGGCTGGACTCGCCTTTCACCAGGACGATTTTCATAAGCCGGCAAAAACACTCAGTGGAGGGTGGATCATGCGGGCTCACCTCGCCCGTTTATTGGTCATGGAACCCGACCTTCTCATGCTGGACGAGCCAACCAATCACTTAGATTTGGAAACTCTCGGCTGGTTTCAGTCACAATTACAAAAATTCTCCGGCTCTTTACTTGTCATCTCCCACGACCGTTCTTTTCTCAACGCCATTTGTACGGGAATTCTAGAAATTGGGAACCGAAAGATTCAACGTTACCAAGGGGATTATGAAACCTACTTAAACCTCAAAAAAGAACGTCAGGCTCAACATTTGGCAGAGTATCAGAACCAACAACGAGAAATTGCACACCACGAAGATTTTATTCGTCGGTTTCGTGCCAAAGCATCCAAAGCCTCCCAGGCCCAAGCTCGAATCAAACTTTTGGAAAAGATGGAGCGGATCGACCCGCCAGAGAATAACGAAGCGACAATCTCATTTAGATTTCCGCAGCCTCCAAGAAGCGGGCAACGGGTGGTTAATCTATCTAATGTACGCCAAGCTTACGGGGATCATTTAGTCTACAGCAACTTGTCCCTAGAAGTAGAAAAACAAGAGCGCATATCTTTAGTCGGACCAAATGGAGCTGGTAAGTCCACCCTTCTAAAAATCCTGGCCGATCTTGTGCCCATCGAGGCAGGAAAGAGGGAATTAGGACATAATGTATCTGCCGGTTATTTTTCTCAACAACGGGTCGAAACTCTCGACTTAAGCAGAACTGTGGTCGATGAAGCATTGCAATTGGCAAGCGGGGTATCTGAACAGGATGCACGCACCCTTCTTGGAGCCTTTCTCTTCCGGGGGGATGATGTCTTTAAACCAGTCAAGGTACTGAGTGGAGGAGAAAAAAGCCGGCTTGCCTTGGTTAAACTCTTGCTCGCACCTCCGAACCTTCTCCTGTTAGACGAACCCACCACCCACTTGGACATGGCCAGTATAGATGCAGTGGTTCATGCCTTAAAGGATTACGAGGGTACCTTGATTTTTGTTAGCCACGATTTGCACTTCATACGAAAACTTGGCCAGCGAACTATCCGTATCGAAGCCGGCAAAATCACTAATTATGCAGGTGGCTATGATTATTACCTTTGGAAATCAGGTGCTGCCAGTGCCCAGTCTGGACTTGTTGAGGGTTTAAAAGATTCCCGCCCCGAGCAAAGCAAAGCCATCAAGAGCGGCGAAAAATCTATGAGTGCAAAGGAGAAAAGACGCTTACGCTCCGCCGAGAGAGAATCAAAGAAAGCCAAGCGCGGAAAGCTTCAGGATCATGTCCGCAAATTAGAGAACGAAATTATTTCGCTCGAAGAGGAACAGGCTACACTCAATGAACAACTTTCGGGAGCAGGCATTTACGATGATCCCGAAAAAGCCAAGGAACTCAATAGCCAGGCAGCAAGTATTGCACGCAGGCTTGAACAGCGTACATACGAGTGGGAAATCGAGGCGGAAAAACTCGTAGTTCTGGATGCTTCCGAATGATTAAACTTAGGGTTTCTTTTGATTGTCCTGGTTGAACAACATATGGAATCCCCTTTTTCCAGACACCACTAAATCCGGCCAACCATTCTTATCCAAATCCGCTAAACAGATCTGCAAACCGCTTCCCGCCTTGCCCTCATGGATAATTTGTCGGTCGAACTTGACCGATCCACCCCCAGAGAGTCGATGTACATAACGAACGAGTACAATTGGACCGTTAGCACCTTTATCCCTACCACTGTATGCGAAATATCTTTTTCCGGTGATTATCTCTTCCCTCCCGTCTCGATCAAGATTGCCCATATTTAAATCACCTAGCTCACAGGCTTCAACAAAATGATAGCTCGAAATTTAATTATTCTTCACGATTGATTTCATGATTAATTCTTTCAAACGATCAAACCCAACAGCTTCCACCTTGGCAATAAATCCACGGGCATGAGCAAATCGAACATCCGATTCTTTTTCAATTCTTGAGAAATCGACTTCCTCCCGATCATTAAATCTTTTCATTCCATAACCTTGGCCACGTCCATCAGGATAGACCATGACATAAACCTCATCCTCGAGCCCAAGTTCTTTGACCCGCCAACCCAATGCCCCAGATACTTCTTCGATCGATGGATCGGTTCGCGGGGCAAAAATTACCTTAAATTCCTCATCACCATGCTTGAGGTCCCAAACCTCTTCGATCTTGGAGACCTCGTTAATTCGACCCCGTAATCCGGTTATATATTCAATCAGTTCCTTGCCTATCATCTGCATAACCTCCCAAATTGGTTCGCCAGGATTATGCTCCGTCTGCTTGGCAAATCTTTGGAGTATAGTGATATCGATTGGAGAATTTAATTTCCCCACAACTTCCCTGTCCAGCCCCAGCCATTCAGCGGTATCGTTAGGTCCGCGACAATCAAACCACTCCGCAACTTCTAGCCATGGGCAGAAAGAACGGGCATCTTCATAAATGCCCAATTTACTAAGAACCAAGGAGAGCGAGCAGGTGGGCTCGGCATCTCGAGGAAATTGATGATGATCAAAATTATTCAACTGCGGTTCATGGCGATGGCCGACATCAACAACCACAACTTGTGGATCGCTCAAGTCCTGGTCAGTAGCTTCCTGACGAAGGATGGAAACTGAATCATTTGCCAGGAGTACACAGCAGGCGAGAAACTCGTCTTTATGTGCACCTCCAGGATGGGTAATTATTTTTTTGATCATAATTGTCCAATCAAGTTGGTTGCATCCCGCACGAAGTCGAACTTTTTAGGAAATCAGCCAGTAAGATGTCCTTGTTGCAAAAGCCAGTTTGGTTTATGGTAATTCTTTGTGCCATTTTGAGCGTGTACAGTAGGTGGATGTAAAACTTCTAGGCTCGGTTATCTTCATGAGATGTCCCATGCAGGTGCTTTTACAACCTCTTTATCCGTTCTTTTTTTTTAATCCTCAAGTTCATATCATCGTGTTTCAAATAATCTTTCGAAAATTCGGGAATCGTATCCAAGCCAAGGACGATCTTCTATCCGGTCTGACCGTTGCCCTTGCTCTGGTCCCTGAAGCTGTGGCCTTTGCCATTATTGCAGGGGTTTCACCACTGATCGGATTATATGCCGCTTTTATGGTCTGCCTACTGACTGCGGTTCTGGGTGGCAGACCAGGCATGATCTCGGGAGCGACTGGAGCCCTTGCTGTAATCATGGTATCTCTTGTCCTCTTGGGTAATGAACGTGGGGAGGCTCTCGGACTGGGTTCTGAAATGGGCGCTCAATACTTGTTTGCCGCAGTCATTCTCATGGGTGTTATTCAAATTGGGTGCGGTGTTTTAAAACTGGGAAGGTTTGTCCGGCTTATTCCCCAGCCGGTAATGTTTGGATTTGTCAATGGATTAGCCATCGTGATTTTCGAAGCTCAGTTCCCCATGTTTACTGAAAGCCCAACCACTCCTGGTTCCTCTTGGTTAGTCGGTAACGATCTTCAACTTATGATTGGATTGATCGCCCTAACCATGGCAATTATTTTCTTACTTCCAAAAATCACGACTCAGTTCCCATCCTCCCTCGCAGCTATTGGTGCGGTGAGTTTGCTGGTGATTGGTCTAGACTTGGACACACTCGTTGTTCGTGACATGGCTTCCATCGGAGGAGAATTACCCAGCTTGGTTTCCTTTTCCATTCCTCTCAATTGGGACACCCTGGTTTTCATCGCACCCTTTTCATTCATCCTCGCTGCCGTTGGATTAATCGAATCCTTAATGACTCTTACCCTGATTGACGAGCTCACCGAGACCCGGGGCAACAGCACCCGGGAATGCCTCGGGCAAGGAGTTGCCAATGTGGCCACAGGTTTCTTCGGCGGAATGGGCGGTTGCGCCATGATTGGGCAGAGCATTATTAATATTCGCTCGGGTGGACGCGGAAGGCTTTCAGGCATATCGGCGGGTCTTTTCCTACTCGCCTTTATTCTTTTTGCCAGTTCCCTCATCGAAAAAATTCCTTTGGCCGCCCTCACCGGAGTTATGTTTATGGTGGTCATTGGTACTTTTGAATGGTCGAGTTTTCGAATTTTAAGAAAAATTCCTAAAACCGATGCTTTCGTTCTCATCTTAGTTTCTGGAATAACAGTAGTTACCCACAACCTTGCCCTTGCCGTAATTAGCGGGGTGATCGTTTCGGCACTTGGGTTTGCCTGGAAATCGGCTCATCACATTCATCGCGAATCTGAAACTCTTAAGGATGGAGCCAAAGTCTATCATTTATCAGGCCCTCTGTTCTTTGGTTCGGTCACCGATTTCAACCTCGGTTTTAATCCCGCAGACGATCCTGATTGTGTAATTGTCGACATGAAGGATTCCCGAGTCTGGGACCATTCTGGACTTGAAGCCCTTCATAAATTAGGGGAACGCTACCTCAATGCAGGAAAGAAACTAAAAGTTCAACACATCAGTCGAAACTGCCAGGAGCTTTTGAGAAAGGCTGGAAGCATGGTCGATATCACCGTACTCCCGGACGACCCAAATTATCAGGTCGCCCAAATCAAACTTCCTGAGGAGTCTGCAGGTGCCTCATAAATATTGAAACTACTCCTTTTTCCGATCCGCTTTATCCTTGCCCCTGTTGCATTATTTTCAATGAATCTGATTTTATAACTTCTGAACAGCCTACTCTTTTCTAACCCCAAAGTACCTTATCATGACAGTAGTGAATAAATCCAAAGTCGCCGTTGGCGTAGTCCCCACCCATTTAAAGTTCGTTGGAGCCCTTGTGCCCGATGACAACGGCAAACTTCCACGCACCCGGTCTGGCATTCTCAAAGTGGTTTCAGGCATGCGGGCGATTTGTAAATCTTCTCCGGTTAAACTCCAATGTGTACAAGTCCCCCTATTTCCTGGTGCTGACTCGAAAGACCTACAGGATTTATTCAAAGGAATGAAAGCCCTCAAACTTGAAGTACATCTCATTATGATGGTGGGCGGGGCAAATCCAATCAACCCTAAGGATGAAGATGCAGTGGTAGAGATGCTATGTTCCGGATTGGCCGTTGCTAAGAAATATCGGGTTAAACATGTTTCCTCTACCTCCTATGAGGAATGGTTATCAGGCAAACCCCTGAAGGGTAAAGCCTATGCCAATGCGGTTCAACAGGTAGTCAAACTTCATGCCCGTTGTTACAAAGAAGCTGGGTTGGAGAAAAGCCCAGTGCAGGCATGGCATCTCGAATTCTTACGCGGTGGAGAGTTTCAAAATTTTACTAATGCAGCCAAAGCCGCTGAGGTGGTCAAAGCGATCAACAAAAAGATACGAAAAAAATTCTTCAAAGTCATGATTGATGCAGCTCATTGTGGAGACTCCGACCTTTCCATGTCAGAGAACGAGGCAGTTATCAAAGACCTGGCTAAAGTCGATGCATTGGGTATCTTCCACGCATCTGCAAAAACCACCCGGGGTTGCCTCTCAACCGATGACGGTTGGATTGCCGCTCTCTTAAATGCATGTGCATCTACCGGTAAACTAGAACATGTTTTCATCGAGCTTTTTCATCATCAAGATGCTGCCCTCGAACCCTTGCGCAAATTGGTTAAAGGGCATGGGGTTGATACCACCGATGGACGAACCTATGACCGAACCGTAGTCGACGGAATCATCGACATTACTCACCGACTTAATAACCTCAAGGCCCGCAAGGTTCTGAAGTAAAAGACTACCGCTCCTCTTATGGAGCCTAAAAACCATGAAGCGTCACAGTCTCTCCTTGGTGACAAAATTCACCTGCTTACTTTTTGCTGTTCTGCCCCTGGTTGGAGCGAAGAAACAACAGGATCCGTTTGTCCACCCATTTGCCAATCCCGCACACAATCCTGAACTCCCCCAGGTTCTAATCATTGGGGATTCAATATCCATTGCTTACACACCGGCTGTTCGAACCATTCTCAGGGGCGATGCCCAAGTCCACCGTCCAACTACCAACTGCAAATGGTCAGCATTTGGAGATCAGGAAATTGAGAAATGGTTGGGGTCGAAGAAGTGGGATGTTATCCACTTTAATTTTGGTCTATGGGACTGGTATGGTTGGCATCAAAAAGAAAAAGCCACTCCCAAATCCTATGCCCAGAATCTGCAAAGAATTGTAAAGAAACTCCGTAAGACGGGAGCCCGCCTGATCTTCGGATTGACCACACCACCCTGCCTCAAAAAAGAAAAATCCTCTGAAATTTTGGTTTCAATCGAAACCGCTCAATCCTTTAACCGATTGGCTAAAGAAGTTATGGAAAAGAACGGGGTAACTTTAAACGACTTATTTGCGACTATCGGGCAGAAACGATCATCTTATCAAAAAGCAGACAACGATGTACATTACACCAAAGAAGGCACAAAGGTGTTGGCAAATGCTGTAGCTTTGGCCATTCGGGATGCACTTCCGAAGGATAAAGAGAACCTCCCCAAGAAGTCTGTATTATTTATCGCTGGAAACACTAAGCACAGGCATGGATTTCATGAATACAAGGCTGGATCGATTCTTCTGGCCGATGCGTTAAATAGGAGCGGTCTGCCCATTGAGGCCAAGGTTCATTGGTATGGATGGCCAGAGGATGAATCTATCTTTATTGGAGTAGATGCCTGCATCATCTACGCCGATGGAGGCGGAGAGTTTGGTGAGAAGTACGCCTTCCTCCAACAAAAAGTCAAAGGGGGCATGGGAATTATGTTCATGCACTATGGGGTGCACCCGACCAAAGAGGTGGGCGAAAAATACTACAACCAATGGATCGGTGGATTTTACGACGACGACTTTTCCGTCAACCCAAGCTGGATCGCGGAGATGACTCCCAAAGCGGGTCATCCTGTATCCCGTGGTCTTTCGAAGCCGATCCGAGCCTACGATGAATTTTACTACAACTTGAGATTCGATCAATCCTGCAACCATTGCTACCCCCTAGCCACGGCCATTCCCACCAAGCAAAATGTAATACGCTATGGCAGCAGCAAGTTTTGGAACCAGCAGGCGGAAGAATTACTGGGAACCCCTCAGGCACTGCTCTGGTGCAAAGACCCCAAGGAGGGAGCCCGCGGGGCCGGGTTTGTCGGTGGGCACTACCACAGAAACTGGGCAATTGATGATTACCGTACTTTAATTCTAAACACGATTGCCTGGGTCGCCCGCGTGGAAGTGCCCAAAGGTGGCGTGCCCTCCGACCCAATCTCCCTCAAAAAGCTCAATGAAAATTTAAACCGTCCGGACAATCCCGAAATCGTGGAACTTCCTACCTCCGATCTCCTCGAGCAGGAGCCTGCAAAACTTCCACTGCTTGGGCCTGATGGTCGTATGGCTCCTCGCAAAAAGAAAAAATAGTTTAAAAGCTTCAAGTCATTCATAAACCATTTTTGCATTTAATTAGAGAATTATCCTTGGGCACAAGTGCGGATCCGATAGTATAAAATAAATGAAATTACTCTCTGCTTTAATTGCTCTTGGCCTATCCGGAGCCTTTCTTCACGCCGATCAAAAGATTACCGTTACTGGTAACGACTTCATGCAGTTTGATCTTAAAGAATTCACCGTTTCGGCCGGTGAAAAAGTGGACCTTGAATTCAAAAATATCGGAAAGATGCCTAAGATTGCTATGGGTCATAACCTTGTAATCTTAAAGGAAGGTATTAGTGCTTTAAAATTTGGTCAGAAAATCATGGGCATGGGTGCAAGTGCAACCAACCCCATTCCTGAAGCTAGTAAAATAGATGTACTTGCCGCTACTAAACTTCTTGGACCTGACGAAAGTGATACAATTACATTCACTGCCCCTAAACCTGGTGTTTATCAATATCTTTGTAGTTTCCCCGGTCACTTCGCGATGATGCGTGGAACCATGACGGTCAAATAATTTAAAACTAATTTTTCTCACAAACGCCGGAGCATTTGCTCCGGCGTTTTTTTTACTCGAGGTCGGAAAGTTCCTTTTCAGTCCATGGCAGAAAACGTTCAGTGCCTATGCGATAGTTAGCAATTTCTTGAGCACTCACTAGACCAGACCGATTACCCCAGGCATTTTTAACATAAGTTAAGACATCAGCCAGCTGGTCATCTTTCATATATCCATGGGGTGGCATGATGGGAGGTATATTTTCGGCGAGTTTTCCATTTACCTTGATGGGCCCAGACAAACCGTGAACAGCCACTCCAATCAAACGTGACAAAGAACCATTAACCCAGTCGCTTTTTGCCAGTGTGGGTGCCATGTTAGCTAAACCCTTGCCATGAGCTTGGTGGCAAGCCCCACAACTATTGCCATACAATTCGCGCCCTTTTTTGTAAGAACTATATAATTCCTTATCCCGCTTTACCCACTCCGCAGGTTTATCCACATAGTTAGCAACGATTCGCTTCGGGTATCCAGACTCAACAACTTTTAAGGCATATGCAACGAGGGCATGTGGAAAGTCCCCGCTTTTCGATATTCTTTGAGCATCTGCTAGGTTGACCTGAGGAAACACCCCCCCGTACTCCGTTGTATCTCCTGCGGTGCGTAAACCAGTCATGGCTACAAACCAATCAGAGTCGTTTATCGCCAGCTCGGTGGTTTTTGCATCCAAATCGCTAAGACCAACCAAAGTCCACATTGCGTGTACACGGGCAAATGGAGATGCCTGTCTGTTTCTAGCCAATTCCCTGATGGTGGGAACCAAGTCTTGACGGTCACCTTCCACAATTCGCTTTTGGGAACGTAAACGCCACCAAAGATGAGGATGGGATAATCCAGCAACCAAGTTTTGAGGACTGGGCTGAGGTTTTTGATCCTCTGGAACAATTCGATAGATCCTCCCATATCCTATGTGTTTGTCTAATTCGCGCTCTTCAGACTGTCGACGCAGGTAGGAAGTGAGAAATTTTTTGTGTTGGATAACTCCTCGGTGGAAATCCACCACATAAAGGCAACCATCCGGACCAAAAGTTCCATTGACTGGCCTAAAACGTTCATCAGTACTGGCAAGAAATTCTCGTTTCCCCCAAATGGGATCTGCATAAGTCTGGTGCAGATAATCTTCGCTGTGTGGAAAAGGTTTCATTGGGATAAAGGCTCCCACCGTGTTGGTTCCCGGGGACATAGAAAAGATTGCTCCCTCCCACTCTTCACCAAATGCACCGTGACTGTGGACCGCTAGCCCACTTATGGTGGTAACACGAGCGACTCTACCGTCCTCCCTCAAGGAACCAGGCTTATAATTACGGTTTAGAGCAGTGTTCGGACGAATCGCAAACACTTCCCTGGTAGGTGAGCCCACTGTTTTTTTATTGGCGGGCCATGCCCGATCATACATCCCCCAATCCACCTGAAACCAAACGCTGTTACTATTGTGGTATAACCTGCCATAGGCATCCGTGGCCATTCCCCATTGTCCTCTTGGATCTGAAGGAGACTCGTCCAACTTGCCCTCCCTCCAAGCAAGCTTACGCGATGATTTCGAATTATACATCCAATTATCCAAACTGTAGCTCAGGCCATTCTCGGCATGCTCGATATTGTCATATGCCGTAGTGGCGAAATCCATAAGTTTTGTTTTCTGGTCACAGCGGAGATCACCATCATCATCCTGACAGAACCAGATCGCACCACTCTCCACGACCAATACTCCTCCTTCAACAAAGGCAACGCTTCGTACATTAATCATGTCATCCACAAAGGCAGTGGACTTATCCATGCGGCCATCTCCGTCAGTATCTTCCAACACCATCACCCGACTCGATCTTTCATTCTCCCCTGTGCCATCAAGATCCTTCATATAAGTACGAAATTCACCTACCCACATTCTTCCCTGATCATCCCAATCAATAAAGACAGGATCTTTCACCATGGGTTCGCTCGCCACTAACTCCACCTTGAATCCGGGAGCCACTTTCATCATCGACAAGGATTCCTCGGGAGAATGCAAAGGTACAACCCCTGGAGTCCACTTTCTCCAATTCAACGAGTCTAACAGC
>JABBBW010000128.1 GCA_018607205.1 Opitutales bacterium
GTCGAAAAGAATCCGGTCGTGATCCAGAAGAAATGGAGCATTTAAGCGATTAAAACTTAAGGCATCTGATGGCAAAGGCAGATTAAATGCTCCCAGTTTTGATCGTATCCCTCCAAGCAGATGCATGGTTCCAATCTCTACATCATAAAAGTCAAAATTCCCACTTCCTTCAAAATGTCTGGGTTCAGATAAAGGTCCTTCTGCTTGCAGTGAGAAATCAATACGACCACCTTCTTTCGAGTTTTCTTTATAAGTGCTAAGTGCACCCTGGTCAGCATCTTCAATTTTTTGGTCCTCCAAGGGTGAACTTTTCTTTAAGCTTTGTGTCAGTCGATTTCTGTCAGCATTTTTAAGCTCAATGTCTAAACTAATGTGATCGGTTTTCTCAGAAATTTTGCTGACAGACAGCGTACCTTCTCCACCAGCGATTCCAATTTTGTCAAAATTGACCTTGGTCAGTCCTTCTAAGTTGTTAATCGTCCCACTGGCATAATCAAGTTCCACGCCCGAATATGAAAAAGGATGGTTGGTGGAAAGGTAGACCTTGTACCAAGAAACATTTTTATCCATTTCATTGTTCTTTTGGTCTTTGTAAATTTGCCCGGTTGCCTCACAGTAAACAACGGATGCGTTCACATCGGATATAGCTTGGTAAACCTCAACTCCCAGGACTTCTTTTGCTTGGTTCACTGGGTAGTCACCCTTAAAGGAGAAACCCATCGATAAATTGGATTTTTCCAAAGTTCTTGGGAAAACTAAAGTGCCAGTCGCCTGTCCGTACTCGTGCTTTATATTCTTTGCTTTTAAACGGGTTGATGTTTTGTCGACCTCAACCTCGATTGATGACCGATCTAACTCAAAGCCTCTGTATCCTAATTTGTCAGTTTTTATCCAACCCTTCGTAAGTGAATTCCCAGGAGGACCAGCCCAAATCCCAGAAATCGAGAAATTACCTTTCGGAATTGTTTCTGAAAATGAAAACTCTTTCCAAATTGGTTTCCACCAAAGTCCTAACCAATTATTTATGTCTGGGGGGTGGCAAGTTCCTTCAATTAAAAATCTGTACTTATGAGGATTCCATTTTTGATAATATTTTCCGGTAACCTTACTCTTACCAAGATTCCCATAAGCCTGATTTACCCAAACAGTAAAATCTTCTGCAATTTCTCCAACTACACGAAATTTACCAGGTGGAGTTTCCAGTACAGAGAATTTTTTTGCGTTAAGTAAGAATTGTACAGGTTGATTTTGTCTTATTGGAGTAGGGTTACTCCAAAAGTGAAGACTGAATTGATCACCATCTAAAACTTTGAGATTTCCTTGTGGAAGGTCGTAAAAAAGATCGAAGTTTTTAGGGCTTATTCTCATCGAACCTTGCAATCCCCATTTGTTAGGTTTTATTCGAGCATTTAGACAAATTCTCGTTTGATTTGTGTCCGATAAAACTTGGACATCTGTGAGATTTTCTTGGCTTTTGGAATAGATGAATATTTCGTTGATATTACCAGTCATTTTACCCTGAAGGAAAAGATTTTGGAACGATGCAAATGAATCTGTTTCTGAGATTTTTAAAGTTTCCAAATTAATAAGACTATTTGCTTTTATATATGGTTTGAAAAAACTTAATTCCATGCCTGCATTATTAAGTTTTATTGTTTCAGCAGTTGCCTCAATAGACGCAACTGTTAGGTTTTTGCCTCTTTCTGGTTTATTCCATGAAAGTCTTGCTAGCAGGTCTTTTATTTTTTGGCCTTCACCTTTTTGTTGTGAAATTAAAACTTCGCCCATTTGACCATTTAATACTCCTCGTGCATCCACATGAACGACCGGGAAATTTTTATTCCATAATAAAAGGTTTTTCTTAAAGGCGATTGCATGTTCGAAAAATTTCTCCAGGGGTATAGGTTTTTGTGCTGGTCTAGAACCTGGGTTAAAGAGTCTATTTAATTTTCTCAGTTCAAGATGAATAGATGACTGTAATGAACCCAAAAAAATATTTCCTTTGAGAAATAATGTTTCTTCCTGTGATCGATTTTTTAATGAAAATTGCTTAATTACAATTTCTGGACCCATTTTTTCTTCTTTTAGAAAATTAGCTGAAGAAAACTCTATTTTATTGATTAAAAAAAGGGCCTTATTCATGGCACCTGATGGATTGAGTGAGATTGAAAGGTCTTTAATTTCTAAAATATTGGAACCTTTTGCCCAGATTTCTGCTTTCCCACATTCTAGCACAGAAAATCCAATGATTTCGGGTCTTTCTAATTTTATAAGGATATCATTTGGCAAAAGAGAATTTACCACAATTTCTGCAAATTTACTTGGTAATGGTATCCGTTGTGAACCGGTCAAAAGAAAAAATATTTGTGCGAGCAAACAGATGAAGAGAAGCAAATTTACTTTGTTTCTCACTTTATAAAGGGAGGCATATGCACGCACAGGCTTCATATAGAAGCTGAAACTTTAAGGTTTAAGAGGTTTTGAACTCAACCCCTTGGATAATTCATCAATCACTGATATCGGTAAATTGCAGACGAGTCCAAGCTCTGGAGACCCCGCAAACCATTTCGTAGCCCCGTACCGGTCAGTTAAATTAAAAAGGATCGAATTAACACCATTTTCGGCATTGTTCTGGAATTCAACTGAATATTTCCATGGTAGCCAATCTCCCTCCACCCATACGCCTTCATCGTTATATGAAAGTTCAATAAATGAGTCAGCTTTGAACTCCATGATTCTATCATATGCTTCTCCATCCATTTCGTAAGAGAAAACATGAAGATTTTCTTTTTCTGTAATCGAATTTATGATCACGCGATTCGGAATGAATTGATCAGGTAAAAGCTCGCGGTTTTTAAAATTAATGGCTCGGGTAGATATAAGTTTATTCCATTGCGTGTTAACCAAACAAATCAATGCCTGTTCTGCAATGTAGGTATTCCATAAGGAGGACTCGATATTGGATTTACTGATCAATAAATTTTGACGGGTTGTATTCATTTGCTCAATCTCGAGTTTTAATTGAGGATGCTCGAAACCATGCATATGTAGAGCAGACTGATCTGGGCTAAAAAGAATAAAGTCCTTTACTTCGACCATGTTTAAATTGTGGATTAGTTCTACAATAACAGTATGATCTGCCTGGAAAGTGAAAGAGTCGGTTCCATTGTCTTCTAACCCAACCCAAGAATTCATTTCGTTTTTCCGAAGAGTCAGTGAGCGATTGCCCTCGACCATTCTAAGCCTTTTTACTTGATCAATTTCCAGGTTAAATAATCTTTTTTCACGCAGTTTTGTTGATAGATTTTGAAAAATCTCTGCGTATGATGCCTGTACCCGAAAGGCTTGTGTTTTGCCTGAAAACAAAGCAAGCAATTCAGTAACATCACCCTGGGGAGATTGATAAAGTGTCAGGCTGTGAGTTTTTCCCATTGCCTGAAGAGAAATATCGAAAAGTTTAGACAATTTCTGATTGTCTGTAATCTCGGAAAACCCAATGAGTTTTTCAGAAACAATTTTATGGAGCAGTAAAGAAACTTCTGCATTGTTTGCAGGTCCATTGATTGGTGATGAAAACTCCCAACTGTCCGTTAGCTTGGTGAAAGCAGTTTCAATATTTTCTTCGTCGGGTTTGAATTCAACAACTTTCAGTGCTTCAACTGCATACAAGGGTATTTTCCAAAAAGTAAGCGTCGTCCAATCAACTGTGGTCCGGTTTAACAGGTCTTCAATTTGGCGTGGTGCTCGCCAAATTCCCTCTCCCTCAGAATTTTCGATCATTAAAAAACGGCTGCGTTGATCCCTAGTCAGGTCACCTAAAGTAAAACTTAAGGTTTTGCTCCCAGCTGATAATTGAAGTGAGGAAGAATTCGTATCAAATCCATAGTCTTGTTCAATTTCTCCCTTACTGGGAAGCTCGTCGACTGAACATATAAAAGTGGGCTCCAAATGTGAGATTTTAGAAATAAGGTTTGCCAATGTAATCGGTTCTACGGGCCAGGAAACGGGCTGAGTAAGAAACCAATCCATTTGATTTTTTTTCAGGATAATTTCTTGCCCTCTGACTGGTTGTCTAATTGCAATCTCATTCATGTTGGCAATAATTTCTGACAGGATACCGTCAATATTACCAATGGATGAAGGCTCATCGTCCAAATTTAATATAATGAATACGGCTAATAAAACATTTGCCGCCAAGAGTAGAAAAGTTCGATTTTTGATCATTTATTCATAATTCCTTTCTTAACCAACTCACGAAAATTCCGCTAAACAGAACCATAAGCGGTACGCTGGCAAAGTAATAAAAAAGAAGTTCAAACTCATTTTTCGACATCGAAACACTGTAAGATTGTAAAATTCTTGGAGGTACATCCAACATTTCATTGTTTTCACCCATCCAGTAAACGATGTTGCGGGCAAGTGCCTGGTTTCCTGCACCAGATCGAAGTTTTTCATTAGATAATATTTTCGAAGAGCCAAGAACCATTAATTTACCAGCCGCAGTTAAGCCTGCTTGAGATGCCTGTTTAGGATTGGGCTGTGAAACTGAAAGTACAGGTACTGGCCCGGCTAAATCTAGCAGGGTATTTTTTTCAGGAGGAAATGATCTTTCAGTCCAACTTGAAAGAGCCCAGGAATCTCGAGATGAAAAAATTAATTCTTGTCCCATAAAGGGGGACTGTGTGGAATTTTCTATTTCTACGGGTCTGCAACGATCTGCTAAGATTGAAAAACCTTCGTTCATCAAGTTTTTAATAACCGGGTGGGAAGCCTCTCTTTGGTAAGTCCTTAAAAAATAGGCACCAGAAAAGAGATCGAAGTTTTCCCGCTTAGGGTCAAAAACTAACATATCATGACATCTTATTCCCCATTCTTTAAGTAAGGGGCGTAATCCAAGAGCGGGACGATCGCTCAGTGCCATTTCCTCGACTGGGTCTAAAGCTAATAAGACTCGACCCCGGTTTTGATTTAAGAAATTTCGAAGAAGCTTAACTTCTTTATCTTGGAAGATGGCTTTGGGCCCAGAAATGACTAAGGCAAGTGCATCATTAGGCATTCTTTCGATTGTGCCCAAGTCGAGTGTAGCTACTTTTATATTTCTGTCCTCCATCAATCCCCTAAAAACCGAGTTTCCTTCCCTTGGGTCGAGGTCTTGTGGACTCGATTCGCCGTGACCTCTTGTGAAATATACCACCCTACGTTCCATGGCAGGGCTGGCCAAGTCCAAGATATAGCGCATGAGAGTTTCCTCTCCTCTAAATTTGCCCGGTTCCATGACTCCATTCTTTACCTCTTGCCAGTCGGAATAAAAGCCCGCTTCCCAAATGGCTTGCCGAGCAAGGGACTCGGTTGAGCGAAACGCTTGACTGGAATCATATGGATTACTTCCTTTTTCTTCCTTGTATCTAAAGATAATACGAGTTCCATTTTGGGGAGAAGCGGCAAGTACGAGGTTTGGCTGAGTTATTTTATAACGGTCCAAAATATTTTCACGGGACGGAGGAGTGTGAACATCCATGCGGTGGACCCTAATTGGGAAGGGGGTGTCAGCTCTCTCAAAAGCGTCCAAAAGCAAATCAAGGTCATGAGTAAACCGTTGAATTATCTTAGGCATGCTAGCCTTTTCCGGCAAAGTAATGATAAGGTCAACCGGTTGGTCCATTTTATTTAAAAGAGCAAGGCTTTCCCTAGAAAGGCTGTACTTCTTGTTGGGGCTCAGATCGATTTGAGTATCTATACCAGAGACAAGAAAATTAATTCCAAAGGATAGGCTAAAGAGCAAGGCTACAACAATCCAAAGGTCGAGCCTGCGATTTCTTTTAGCGTGTTTAAAATCCATGACCTAGTGCTTGAGCCTCTCAACTTGCAAGGCGGATAATCCGAGAAATAAGAAGGTGAGTACGGCTTGATGCAGTAGGGTAGAGAGATCAATAATCCCAACTGCAAAATGCTGTGCCTTGTTTAATCCCTGATTTAGAGATCCTAACCCAACTTGAAGAAATTGGTTTAAGTCAGAAGGGGAAGAGATATTTTGGTGTTCTCCAAAAGTAAAAGCCATGACTGCTAGGTATAAAGTAAGCAGAGTGAATGTAAGCATGCCGGCAACCATTTGATTCTTGGTTAGACAACTTGCGAAAATTCCAACCGCAGTAAAACTAGCCCCAAAGATGGCCAAAAAAGCACATCCGCCAATCCAGTGCTCAAGCACGTTAAAGCCCAAGCTTACTGCTTGCTCAGGAAATCCGTACCATAGAAGAAGGGGGAAGCAGAGTGCGAGTGCACAAATAATAAGGAAGAAAAAGAGGGCAGCCGTCCATTTTCCAAGCACCAAGCCAAAGGAACCAACAGGAGCGGACATTAGGGTTTCTAGAGTGCCCAACCTTCTTTCTTCAGCAAATGATCGCATGGTAAGAAATGGAACAAGTGCAGGTGCCCCAAAGGTCAACCCAACGACTAAGGATGAAAGGGGAGGGAGGATCCATGCAGTATTGGTAAACCCTTCAATGAAAAAGCGAAAACCAATGCCTAGCAGAGAGAGAAAATAAAAGCTAGCAACATAGGTTGATGGAGATATGAAAAGCCCAAAAAGCTCGTGTTTTAATATGTGCCAATAACCGTTCATGAGGTTTTTGGCTTAACAGGCTCAGTTTTAGCAGGGCGGTTTTTCTTTCTTCGACCTAAATAATCTTGCACTTCCCAGTTTTTCTTAGTCGCACGCAAGAAGATGGTCTCCAAATCAGGCCTAGAGATTTGAAACTCTGAAATGCTTAGCTCTTCATTTTTTATTAGTGCCCGTAATATTTCTTCCGCTTTTTCTTCTCCCCTGTTGGTCGAAAAGGTGAATCTGCGCTTGGGCAAAACTTCTACAGGATCATCGTATAAAAGTTCGCAGCTTTGATCGATTCGCCGGATAGCCTTTTGTAAGTCAATTTTGCTATCGGAGGAAACAATTTCAAAAACTGTTTTATTGATAAACATTTTTTGTAAATCATTCATGGTTCCTTCTGCGACAATTTGTCCATGACTTAAAATGATCATACGATCACAGCAGGCTTCTACCTCCGAGAGTATATGACTGGAAAGAAGGAACGAGACATCTCCGCGAAGTCTTTCCATCATTTTTCGGGTAATGGCAGACTGTCTTGGGTCTAAACCGATCGTGGGTTCATCCAAAATAACCAATCTCGGTTCCGCCAAAAGGGCGTCGGCAATCCCCACTCTTTGACGATAGCCCTTTGACAGATTGCCAATTTTTCGTTCTGCAATCCGCCTCTCTAAATCGCAGGCATCTAAGGCTAAGCGAATTCTTTCTCGCTTTCTACTTCCTTCAAGCCCCTTTAAGTTTGCACGAAAATTAAGGTATTCAATAACCCTCAGTTCTTCTGGTAATGGATTGTTTTCAGCGAGGAAACCAATGTGTTTACGAACCTCTCCTTCCTCTTCCGCGAGGTCAACTCCGCAAACCTTTGCCTCACCGGAGTCTGCAGGAATTAGACCTGAAAGGATTCGAAGGGTTGTACTTTTTCCTGCTCCGTTAGGACCTAGGAATCCAACGATTTCTCCTTTGCCGATAGAAAAACTTATACCTTTAAGAGCCTGAACCAAGCCGTAGCGTTTGCGTAGATTGATTACATCTACGATTGGCAAGGGTTTTGATTCGGCACTCATGTTATATTGGTAACACCTTAAACTTGTTGGTTGGCGAACGCCAAGCCAAGTCCTTCCAAAGTAAGGTATGGATAAATCGAGCTCCCATGAATTTGAAAGTGATTGGACTCACCACCTGTTTGAATTAACGATTTGATTTTTCCATGTTTCTCCTCCAATTGCTCTTCAAGTGCATTGAGGATACCCTGTAGCATTGCCGGATAGCCGAAACTTAAGCCACTTTGTATTGCACCACATGTGCTTTTTCCAATTGGGTCAACGAGGGTTTCGTTAGGAGGAAGCCTAAGAGTGGGCAATAACGCGGTATTGTTTCCTAAGAAATCGAGCATTCCCTGAGGTCCAGGTATAATTACTCCACCCTCATAGCCTCCGTTTGCCGTAACTACATCAAAGGTTGTGGCAGTACCTAAGTCAATGACCACCGCTGGTAAATCAAAATTTTGATAAACTGAGATGGCGTTGGCAATCCGATCGGCACCAATCTCTTCAGGGTTCGGGTATCCAATGGGGAGAATTGATTGGGTGCGAGCTGTTAGGCTGTAAGGAGTAAGCTTTCTTGATACAAGAGCTTTCAGTAGCGACGATTCTGCGTTAGGGACAACCGAACAATAAGCAATACCGTCTTTCTGTGACCATTCCTTTAGCCATGGTTGCTCTGAATCAACAAAAGTTTGAGTAGGAATTATCCGTTCTTTGCTAATTTTACCATTTTTCCAAACCCCAATCTTGCAAGTTGTATTTCCCAGATCAAGGCAGAGGATAGGTTCATTTAAATCGCTCATAAAAGTAATGAAACCTCACCAGCATGAGCAACTCGGTCTCTGCCATTTCGTAATTTCAGGCGTAAGCCACCTGAATGATCAATTCCATCAGCCCGACCAGTGTAAGTTTCCTTGCCACTTTGAACTTTAATTTTTTTACCCTTTAGGTAATCCATTTCTTTCCACTCTTTTAGAAGTTTAGTATCAGCATCTTTGCCCAAACATTCTTTACTTGTTACGAGACAGGTCTTTATAAGCTTGGCTGCTAATTCATGGAGCCTCCAACTTATTCCGCTTGCTGCGAGTAAGGAGGTCGAAGAATCACGAAGGTCTGTGGGGAAATCTCCGAGCTTGGAGTTTACATTTAGGCCAAGGCCGAAAACCATTGATCTTACCTGATCACAATCGATTGAGGCTTCGGTAAGCATGCCTCCCAATTTTTTATTGTCACAGATCAGGTCATTTGGCCATTTAACGAGCAGGTTTTGAATCCCAGTAAGGTCTTTAAGGTATTTCCCAATGGATATTCCCTGCCATAGAGTAAAGTTGCGAAATTTGACTAACTCCACATTAGGCCTGAGTGCTATGCTCAGGTAGAGGTTTCCACCTTTCGGACTATGCCAAGTTCTGCCCATTCTTCCACGTCCTGAATCTTGTTGGTGACTAAGTACGGCAAAAGGAGCTTCGGTTCCCTGGGCTAATAGTCTTTCCGCTTCTGAGTTTGTGCTATCGGTTTTTTGCAAAAGGTAAAAGGGGCAATCCGTCTTGCATTCCTTTAACCAAGCTTCCAATAAGGGTGAAACCAATATGTCTGGCTCCCCTGCAAGGCGGTAGCCACGATTTTGGCTAGCTTCAATAGATAGACCAGCCTTACGCAGTTTATCCACATGTGCCCAAACACCCACCCTTGACATCTTTAACTTTTCGGCGAGATGGTTGCCAGAAACATAATGCGGGGAAGCTTGCAACAGGCAGCGCAAAACATAAACATCTGGATTCTCTCGTTTTCGCACACGACCTTGTTTCAACTTAGGGGTGTAAGTTTTTTTAATTCCTTTTGGGTACTTGGCCATTTAGTTAATCCAGTCTAATCCAATGTCTACCCACTTGGCTGAATGAACCGGAGCACCCGTGGAAATGAAATGAGGTTTAGCCTTGGCGTATTCGTGGAGATTTCCGCGGTTTATACATCCACTTGCTTCGAGTACAACTCGGTTTTGATTAATCTCTACTGCTTGGGCAACTTCTTGGGGCGTGAAATTATCGAGTAATACCGCATCTACACCTCCCAGGATTGCATATTCAAGCTGTTCCAAATGATCGATTTCCAGTTCAATTAATTTTTCCTTCGCCTGTTTCCTGACTTCTCGAAGAAAATTGACCAAAGAGTTCGGGTCTTTAATTCCAGCAGCGGCAAGGTGATTGTCTTTAATAAGAGCCCGATCAAACAGTCCCATCCTATGATTGAAAGAACCCCCACAGGCAGTGGCATACTTTTCTAAAATTCGTAGGCCCGGGGTTGTTTTGCGTGTGTCAAGCAGGCCAACTTTTTCAGGCTGCGTAACCTTTACAAATTCTGACGCATAGGTTGCAACTCCAGACAAACGCTGCATGAAATTAAGCAGGGTTCTTTCAACCGCCAAAAGTTGCGGGATTGAACCCCTGAGGGTGCCTAGACTGTTTCCTGCTTGGTAGCTTTCACCATCTTTCCCTTTAGTAGAGAATTCAAGATTATGACAAGAAAATGTATCGAAAAGAATATTAGGCAGTTGAATCCCGCAAAGAACAAGAGGTTCGCGAGCTACTAATTCAGCAGCTCCATTTCCTTTCAGTGAGCAAAGAGACGATGTTAGGTCACCTTTCCATGCCTGCGAAGCAATTGGCATGTCGAGATCTTCCTCCACGCATCCTGCTAATAGGCGTTTCCAAAAACACTCGGACTGTTCGATCTCACGCCATGATATTTTTTGGCGAAAATCGTTTAGTCGGGCAGGGGAAGATGTCACGAAGCGACCGGCAATGGCTCTGAAGAGACGGATTCCAATAATTGGCGGGTTGTGGGAAGGTCTGAGATAATTTCTCCAGGGTCAGGTCCAATGCCAATAAAACGAATTTTAGGAAGTGCTATGTCTGACCAACCATTGGGGTAGGCGACCTCGATGATAGCGGCAAGCATTTCGGAAATGTATTCCTTTGCTTGGGCGGGCAGTTGTTCGAATGACTTCATGCCTTTAAGGTTCTCATTCCATCCAGCTATTGTTTTATAGACCGGCTTGAGGCTTTTTCTTGAATTTTCATCCCTTGGTACAGCCCGAGTTAGTTGACCGTCAGCCAGTTGGTAGGCCGTGCAAATCTTTAGTTCAGAAGGAACGGAACTATCAAGGGTAAGGGCATCAAGTTTATTGATAACAATCTGATCAAAGCCTCCATACCTCAATGCATTACCTTTTTCGACAGCATCAAACCAACCGACCATACGTTGTCTGCCTGTAGAGGTTCCAAATTCTAATTTCGCCAGTTTCTGTCCCCATGGGTCGGACAGATGATCCATTTGGGTTAGAAAGTGGTGTGTTCCAACCTTAGTATCATATGCTTTACAACAGCCAACTTGGTTAATGGGTTGCACCGGGATGCCTCCAGAATGAAAGAGCTCAGAACTGGTGGTATGGGATGCGGTTACATTTGGGGTGAATCCGTGTCTTTTGTCCAGCCAGTAAGCCTGCCCGAACTCGGCCACTACCAGGCGCTTTTCCTGAGCAGCACCAAGAAGGAAGTCACGGCCATCCCCTACACAGGCTTTAAGTTTGTTTCCTGCTTCCCAATAAACCTCGATCAATTCGTCTAGGTTGAGCGAGAATGGTTTGTTGCCTTTGAACCGTTGAAAGTCAAATTCATCGACTGAAAAAATCTCCTCATCGAGGGATGCTTGATTTGCCCTTGTCTCGGCAGAGGTAAGTGTTTTGAAAAAATCATGCCAGTCTGCCTCATTTACTTTGCATACCCATTGAATGGTGTCCAAAGCCCGTTGGCAACGTTCTCTTAGGGCCTGGGCGAAAGAGTCCTTATTTCCCAGGAAGCTTTGATAAAAAATTTGCCATTGTCCGGTTTCGTCTCCGTAGGCCGGGCTTATCCCTCGGCCAGTAGATCCCCGACTTTCCATACCTAATTGATTAACCCGGTAGTTTTCCCAAGCCAAATCAAGGAGTCGGTGACTCAAATCACTTACCTGACACCTTTGATCAATGAGCAAACGATTGATCACCTCAAGCCCGCGGGCTTCTAGTGGCATTGCTTCCCAGAGAAATTTGCGAGGGTCCGCGACCACACCTGATCCAATCAGTAAAGTTTCCACCTCAGGATCCCCGACGCCGGAGGGAAGTAAGTTGAGCTTAAGTCCAGCTGCAGTGTGCCCTGCATTCGCTCCCCCGTTTACCTTCATGACTCCAGCAGCTGGTCTGCCAAGACTTTTCTTTTCGTGTTCGAGGATTTCATGGACTACCCGGCCTTTGCCTTCGTCTCCCATACTAATTCCGGTTACTGAAACCAAAGAAGATACAAATGATTGATCCATGTCAGCCATGATAAAAAATAAATTAGTTAGGAACGCTTGAGGTCGGAACGTTTGATTTCTACGACATCATGAGGAGCAGACTCTCGTTGACCTGCAGGAGTCACCCGAATAAACCTGGCGTTTTCTGAGAGTTCGGTCAGATCATCTGCACCTAAATATCCAAGTCCTGCACGAATGCCACCAGCCAAGTTTTCTAATATTTCTCGTAGTGAACCGGATACTTCTTTTAAAGCTTCGATGCCTTCAGCGGTACTTTTACCTTTTAGATCAGTTGTTTTGTGACCGTAGCGTGCAGCAGATCCTTCGCGCATCGCTTCTAAGCTTCCCATCCCTCGGTATTGTTTATAATACTTTCCTTCGATCTCGATGATACCCCCAGGTGCTTCTCTGCAACCTGCAAGTAAACCACCACAAATTACTCCATCGGCTAGAGTTAGGGCTTTGACAATATCTCCAGATTTATTGATCCCACCATCGGCTAGCAAGGTTACTCCAGATTGCTTCTTGGCTTTAGACGCAGCAAAAAGTGCGGTCATTTGCGGGGTTCCAACACCGGCCACAATACGGGTGGTGCAAATTGATCCGGGACCCTGTCCAATCTTTATAACATTAGCACCAGACGAGCCTAAAAACTCTACACCTTCTCCAGTTGTAACATTACCTGCCATTAAAGGGAGTTCGGGAAATGCATTCCTTAAGAGACGGATTGCATCGCCCACCCCTTTGGTGTGTCCATGAGCAGTTGAGATCGCAACCAAGTTTAACCCTTGATCTACCATTTCTCCTACATGTTCAACCAAAGAGTCTCTGAGAATGGAACCATCATCATCCCGGGGTACCGAGACAGCAGCACCACAAAGTAATCGAAAGTTGGTATCTCTTGATGGTTTTAAGTGATCACTGGATTCGTCCATGATCCGTTCGATATCACTAAGCGTGTAAAGCCCGCACATTCTGTCTTCCTCGTCGACCACCAAGAGTTTATGAATCCCCATGTGCTTACTGAAAAATTTGTCGGCGGTGGCAATTGGATCGTCATCGACCTCGGTTTCACGAATAGTAAAGACCTTGTCTCGGGAAAGCATTCCATCCGTTACTTTTCGATCCTTGTAGCGTTCTTTGACTACCCTGCCAGGTAGCAGTCCCTGTAACTTTCCATTTTCGTTTACAATGGGAAAAGTGCGAAATTGAAAGTTTTTTTCCTCAATCGTTTTGAGAACATCTCCGATTAGTTTGTCTGCTGAGAAGCAAATTGGGTCTTGGATTAAGCCATGCACATGATGTTTAACCCGTGTGACCTCTTTGACTTGCTGGCGCTGTGTCATGTTGTAGTGAATCAGGCCAAGTCCGCCATTAAGGGCCATACCAATTGCCATTTCCGATTCGGTTACGGTATCCATATCGGAAGAAACGATAGGTAGGCTTAGGTGGATGGATTCGCACAGTTTAGTATCGAGCTTTACTTGACCAGGTAGAACTTCTGAATAGCGGGTGACCAATGAAATATCGTCAAAAGTCAGGCCATTAGGAAGCGTACGGGTAAAAAACTCATCCGCTTCGAGGAATAATTCGTTATCCATGATTGGTGCTTACGTTGTCCATCGAGTATGCTTTATAATGATACATACGCTTTTATTCTCAAGGATATTTAATGATTAAACCAAGAACATACATGCTTTTCCGGCAATCTTTTGTTTGTCCCATAAAGACTGCACGAGGTGTTTGGACAGATCGAGTGAGTTTGGTGCTTCGCCAAGATCATGAGAATGGTTTCACTTCTTTTGGTGAAGTTTCTGCTCTTCCAGGATTTTTTGATTTCAGTCTTAAGGATGCCCAGGCGGAAGCGGAACAATGGAGTAGGGAAGGCGGGCACATAGATGAATTTTCGATTATCGGGCCAGCATTAAGTTCCTTGGCATCAAATATTTGGAAAGATGGGGATAGACAAATTAAACTTCCTTCATCCGCCAGGCTTTGGGGTATGCCAGGATGTGAGGATGCGAGGGTGATCAAGCGAAAGGTTGGGCTTTCTCTTCCTCAAAAT
>JABBBW010000108.1 GCA_018607205.1 Opitutales bacterium
GACTCAACTAAAAGTGGTGCCGATTCTTCACTGGTTTTCACCTATGATTTTTCAATGGGATTGGAATACATGTTTTCCCAAAACTATTCTGCCCGGTTGGGATACCGCTTGCTTGGGTTAACCTCCAATGAATCTTTTGATGGTTCTTTTCAGCACTTGATTGAGTTGGGAGTGGGGGCAAATTTCTAGTTTTTTTCTCACGTCAATTTCATTCCCTTGACGAATCCCTCGCTCAGGGATTGCTTGGAAGCTTTCCTGCATGAGCTCGGACACTCCCATGATGAAACAATACCGCGAGGCCCGGCAAAGCCTCGAGGATGATACCTTGTTGCTTTTCCGCCTTGGGGATTTCTATGAGATGTTTGAGACCGATGCCGAGCAGGGTGCCGCCTTGCTTGGAATTACCCTGACCAAGCGGCATGATATGCCTATGGCGGGAATTCCCTCCCATGCTGCTGAATCTTATTTGAGTAAGCTACTCGCTCAGGGGAAAAAGGTGGCAATTTGTGACCAGTTGGAAGCTCCCCAGCCTGGTAAGCTGGTGAAGCGGGGAATTACCCGTATTCTAACCCCAGGCACGGTCTTGGAGGATCGCCAGTTGGAGGCTTCACATAATCATTTTCTCCTCGCTCTCGACCTTGATAAAAAGGGAGCCCGTGCTGCCTGGCTCGATTTATCGACCGGGAAGTTTGCTCTTTCCGCACAAACCAAACCGGGAGATTTATTTTCAGTGCTACATTCCCTTTCTCCTCGGGAGGTCTTAATGCCGGAAAGCTTGGGCAGGCGTTTAGAGATGATGGAAAATGGCAAGGCATTGAGCGATGAAATTGATCGGGCCTTGGGAGAAATTACCCGTACGGAAAGGCCAGACTTTGACTTTGATCAACGTTCGGGAGCACGTGAAGTTATGGAAAGCCTCGGTGTGATGAACCTGGAGGGCTTTGGGATTGATCTTGAACACGGTGGGCTTGGTCCGGCTGGTGCCGTGCTGGTCTATGCTCAGGATGTGCTCAAGGGGAAGCCCGGAAATTTAAACAGGATTGAAGAATACCGGGCGGGAGCTGCTCTTTTACTCGACCCAGCGACCCAACGAAACCTTGAAGTTTTTCGTACTTCTGCTCAGGCCCGTAAGGGGTCATTACTCGATTGTATGGACGACACTGCAAGTCCAGCAGGTGCCCGCTTGGTGGAAAGTTTTCTTGCCCGTCCCGAACGCGACTTGGCGGAGATTCAAAGACGCCAGGCCTGTGTGGATGAATTTTCCCGGTCCCCAAGGGCGGTTGAAGAGGTGAGGGAGACTTTACGGCATGGAGCCGATTTAGAGCGCATCCTTGGCCGGTTGCGCAACCGGGTGGTTCGCCCACGCGAACTTGGAGGTTTGCGGGCAACAGTCCGTGGATTGCCCGCTATTCGCCAGAGCCTATCCGAGCTCGGTAAAGACTTTCCTGCCATCCAATCTTTGGCCAGCCGGATCGAACTTTTTGAAGATCTTGGAGATCTATTAAACCGGGCATTGGAAGAGGAACTGCCCGCTGAGATCAAGTTGGATGTAAAGGGAGAGGGAGGCCGGGTAATTCGGGCAGAATACGATCAGGAGTTTGATCGTCTGCGCGATCTTGCCGGCGGGGGGAAAAGATGGATTCTCGAACTTGAGGCCGGCGAGCGTGAAAAAACAGGAATTTCCAACCTCAAAGTAAAGTACAATGGAGCGTTCGGGTATTTTATCGAGGTGACTAAGGCAAACCTACACCTCGTTCCCGAACATTATGTCCGCAAGCAAACCATGACCAATGCCGAAAGGTATTACACCGATGAATTGCGGACCAAGGAGAAAGAAATCCTCAACGCGGAGGAGCAGGCAGTTGCCAAAGAGCAGGAACTTTTTGAAGAGGTGGTCCAACGAGCACTCGAACATGCAGATGGCCTTGCCCGGGTCGCTCGTGCCCTTGCCGAAGTGGATGTGTTTTCATCCTGGGGAGCGATTCTGAGAGATCGGGACTATTGCATTCCCACCTTTAAAGAGGGCTCTCGTGAGTTATTGATCGAGCAGGGGCGCCACCCAGTGGTCGAGACTGTGCTCAAGCAGGAAAGCCTCGGGCTTGCAGGCACCCATGCCTTCGTACCTAACGATGTCAATCTTTCGGCGGCGGAGGAACAACTCTGCTTAATTACTGGACCAAATATGGCAGGTAAGTCCACCTACATACGTCAGGTTGCCCTGATCACTCTGATGGCGCAGGTTGGGTCTGGTGTACCCGCAAAGTCCTGCAGGTTGGGCTTGGTCGATCGTATATTTTCCCGGGTAGGGGCGGGTGATGAATTGGCCAGGGGGAACTCCACTTTCATGGTGGAAATGAATGAGACCGCAAACATTCTCAATAATTGCACCGCTGACAGCTTGATCGTACTCGATGAAATTGGACGGGGGACCAGCACTTATGATGGATTGAGTATTGCCTGGGCTGTGGTCGAACATTTGCACGGGGAGGGAAGTGAGGGGCCTAAGACCCTATTTGCCACCCATTACCATGAACTTACCCGGTTGGCAGAGAGTTTGCCGCGTCTGCGGAACTATGCGGTAGCAGTGAAAGAGTGGAACGATGAAATCATTTTTGTACGCCAGGTAACCCCGGGTGCATCTGAGCGTTCCTTTGGTATCCAGGTTGCCCGTCTTGCTGGTTTACCTGACGGTGTGGTCAGTCGGGCCAAGCAAATCCTTGCCGGCTTGGAGGCAGAAGATGGAACTATTTCAGTCGACAATGAGTCTATGACAGATTCTCCTTCACCAGAAAATGGTCCGCTAGAAAAACCTGTAGTCTCACCTAAAAAAAGACGGGTCTCCCCCAAGATCGATCCTTCCCAATTGGAATTGTTTTGAGCGAGTCCTTGTATTTCGAGGAGTACGGGGAACCCGGCAATCCAGTCGTCATTTTTTTACACGGTCTACTCGGGTCATCCAGAAATTGGAGGTCCATAGCCAAGACGCTTTCCCCAAACTACCACCTTTATGCATTGGACCTTCCAGAGCATGGTGCATCCCCGCACAGTACACGAACCGATTTAAAGATCATGAGTCTACAGATCGGTCAATGGATCGAGCAGAACTTGTCTGAGTCCTATGTTCTTTGCGGGCACAGCCTGGGAGGCAAGGTGGCGATGGCTCATGCTTGTTCCAAACCTAATCATTTGCAGGGCTTGGTGGTGGTGGATATCGCTCCGCGTGATTATCCTCCCGAACACCACCTGCCCACTTTGGACGCCTTGCTCGGGCTGGAACTTTCTAGGCTTGAATCCCGCAAGCAGGCAGATGATTTATTAATCGAAAAAATCCCCAACTGGGCGTTTAGGCAGTTTTTACTCACCAACCTTCATGAACGGGCAGGTGTATGGCAATGGCGTGTTAACCTAGGTGTGTTGCGTGCCAGCATGATGGAGTTATCCCAAAATCCCTTGGCCAGGCAAGACTCGTACTCTGGTCCAACTCTATTCTTGCGAGGGGGGAAGTCTGGTTATTTGCGCAGTGAACATTTTACTTTGGTTACAGGTTTTTTTCCAGCTGCTAAAATTGTGACTTTACCCGATGCAGGGCACGATTTACACGTCGAGGACAAGGATGGTTTCCTTCTTAACTTAAATTCCTTTTTAAAAAACCTAACCGGATTTTAGAAAGCAGGTTCCTGAACTTAGCTGAAAACAATAGGTTGATCGTTTTGCAAAAGAAAATACCAACTTTTGTTCTTCCTCCAAATAGATGCTCAATAAATTGGGCAATTGTCAGAGCACAAAAAAAAGACCCATGGTTTCCCATGGGCCTCTTTAAAGGGGTATTTGAAACAAGAAATTAGATTGCAGCCTTGAGCTTTGCTCCAGCCTTGAACTTTACATTCTTGGAAGCCTTAATCTTAATTTTCTCTCCGGTTTGTGGGTTAATTCCCTTACGAGCGGCACGCTTGACCACGGAAAAGGTGCCAAAACCGATGATTTGAACATTTTCCTTCTTCACTGCCTTAGTGATCGCATTGAGTACTGCATTGAGAGCAGCATCAGCGGCGGCTTTGGAAGTTTCTTTGCCCAAGTTTTTTTGAACGGCTTCGATGAGTTGACCTTTATTCATATTATTTTCCTTTTGTTTAGAAGGGTTATTTACTAGGTTTGTAGCCTTCTAGCTCGGTGTTTTCACGGCTTCGGTCAAACTTTTTTTCTCCAAAAGCCTATTTTTCTGCGGTTTTTGAGCTTTTTTGCCCCATTTCCGCTTCATCCGAGGGTTTTAAACGCCCTTGAGCTCCGCACGATACCGTTTCCAAAAGTTTGCCAAGTTCTTCAATTAAGGAGGAGTTGTTTACTTTGGCCATCTGATCCGCCCGTTTGACTAATTGTTCGGACATGACTCGGGCCTGTTCAGTTGAAGAGCCCAGGTTTTTAAAAGCTTCAGCAACTTGTGAGATAGTTTGATCGTGTTCGTTCATTAGGAAAGAATTTGCACCCTTTGATCGCTGTTCCCAAATGGCAAGCCCTGATTATGCAGTTCGCTGAGAGCCTTCTCATGAACAACTGCGGTGCCTATCCATTCATCTCCAAAACGGAGGGAGAATTGGCTTTTGAGTGTTCCTACTGGTTTGCCTTGATCAAGCAGGGGGCAAGGCAGTTCAGGTTTGCCAGTACCTTTAACCGCAACAGCTTGTTTCCTAACTTTGCCCATCGCATGGATACGAGCCATCACTTCCTGTCCGAGGTAGCACCCTTTGTCGAAGTCGACCGATTTTTTTTCCAGTCCTCCTTCCTGGGGGAATTCCGTATCGCCAATTTCCAACCCCGGTCGGAAAAGATTTTCCTGAAGGCGTAAATATTCCAACTCTGTTGAATCTGCGGTTAGGAGATCGTTGGGCCAAGGATGGCTTGAGTCTGCCGGGTGTAGGAGCGAAAGAGATTTTCCGGGCAGGCTGGGATTGAGAAAGGCCCAACCTTTCTCAAGTTGCCGAGCTTCATTAGGCGCCAACTTTTCAATGCCTGAAATGGCGAGGGTCTTCTCCATACTCGAAGGATGAAAAAGGGAGGATAATTTCCAGTGATTGGAAAGGTCTGTGAATTCCACTTCATCTGCGACTATGTTTTCTTCGAGTAATCCTATGACTGCAGATGCAGGGGTATCCCTGCAGACGAGCAAATATTCCTCCTCTCCCGTGCGAATGACTTGGGCACCAAATAAGACTTTTCCTTTGAGGCTTAGCCTGAGTCCAGGGCGTGTGCCTAAGACCGGAATTTGATTCAGGTTAATGGTCAATTGACTTTGCAAATAGGGAAGGGCGTCCTCGCCCGATACCCGTACTACACCGGCTATAGAAAACTCAAATAATTGCATGGACATGCTCCTTTGCTAAAAGTTTGTCTTGTTCATGCAAGCTTAGGTTCTATGGTACTTCCCCTGTGCACCAAGTAACTAACCTAAGAATTACCGACTCGGAACCGCTTCCATCTCCCTTGGAAATGGTGACTGATATTCCACGATCTGATCACCAGCTTGGCGTGATTGCCCGCTCCCGTGCTGCTCTTCACGAAATTATTCATGGTCGGGATCGTCGGCTAATCGGAGTGGTCGGGCCCTGTTCGATTCATGATTTAACAGCCTGTCGGGAATATGCTGAAAAATTTATTGCCCTGTCCCGCGAATTGGAAGATCGATTGTTTCTTTTAATGCGTGTGTATTTCGAAAAGCCACGAACCACCGTGGGTTGGAAGGGATTAATTATGGATCCCCAACTCAATGGAACCTGTGATATCCCCGGGGGATTGCGACTTGCCCGATCCTTTCTTGGAGAGGTATTGGACCTGGGCATTCCCACCGCCACTGAGTTACTCGACCCGATCACTCCTCAATACCTTGCCGATTCTTTGAGTTGGGCAGCAATTGGTGCCCGTACATCCGAGTCACAAACCCATCGGCAAATGGCTTCCGGTTTATCAATGCCTGTAGGTTTTAAGAATGCGACCAGCGGAGATTTAAAGGCCGCAGTTAATGGAATCATTGCCGCCACTCAGAGCCAGACCTTTTTGGGGATCACTGAAGACGGCCGTGCATCCGCAGTGACTACGGGAGGGAATCCTGATTGCCAAATTATTTTGCGCGGTGGGGCCAGTGGCCCGAATTATGGTCCAGAATTTGTGGGCTATGCTCAATCCTTTCTTAAAGAAATAGACGGACCCTGTTCACTGATGATCGATTGTAGTCATGCGAACAGCGGCAAGGACCCAGCCCGTCAGCCCGAGGTGCTAGATGCTGTACTCGATCAGGTACAATCCGGGGCTGAATCGATCCATGCCTTTATGGTCGAAAGTCATCTACATTCGGGCAGTCAATCGTTTCCCCGGCCTTTAAACGAATTGGACTACGGCGTATCCATTACTGATGGCTGTATCGATTGGTCGTCGACTGAGGCTTGCCTCCGCCGGGCTGCCGAGGTAGTGGACAAGGCTCGATTTTCATAATTTATACAACCTAAAACCAGACAATGACAAACAACCAAGCACCCATTCGCGTAGCCGTGACCGGAGCCGCCGGTCAAATCGGATATTCCTTACTTTTTCGCATCGCTTCGGGCGGGCTCTTCGGACCCGACCAACCCGTCGCTCTAAACCTTATCGAGATCGATCCCGGCATGAAAGCCCTCGAAGGGGTCTGCATGGAGCTGGACGATTGTGCCTTTCCCTTGCTTAAGGATATTCGCCCAACCAGTGACTTGAATGCCGGTTTTGACGGTGCGAACTGGTCATTACTTGTCGGCAGCGTGCCCCGCAAAGCGGGCATGGAACGTGGAGACTTACTGGGGATCAACGGAAAGATTTTCACCGGGCAGGGCCAGGCAATTGCAAATAATGCTGCCTCCGATGTTCGCGTGCTTGTTGTGGGCAACCCCTGTAACACAAATTGTTTAATTGCTATGAATAACGCACCGGAGGTTCCGCGCGACCGCTGGTTTGCCATGACCCGACTTGACGAAAACCGTGCGGCCGCCCAACTTGCTGCCAAGGCAGGTTGTCAGGTCTCTGATGTCTCTAATGTTACCATTTGGGGAAATCACTCTGCCACTCAGTATCCTGATTACTATAATTCCAAGATTGGTGGACAACCTGCACCCGAAGTTATTTCTGATGACACCTGGGCCCATGTTAATTTTATTCCTACCGTTCAACAACGTGGAGCAGCTATTATACAAGCCCGTGGTGCTTCATCAGCAGCTTCAGCGGCTAATGCCGCTATTGATACCGTCAAATCCCTGACTAATCCGACCCCGGAAGGAGATTGGAACAGTGTATGTGTGGCATCTGATGGCAGTTACGGTACAAAAGAAGGTTTGATTACCTCCTTTCCAATCCGCTCGGATGGTCAAAATTGGGAGATTGTTCAGGATCTTCCTATCAACGAATTTGCCCGCGAAAAAATCGATGCCTCGGTTAATGAATTGGCCGAGGAGTACGAAATGGTTTCCGATCTACTCCCTGGCTAATTTTTTGCTTTCGAAAATTCTTCCTATCGCAGAGAAGTATCTCTATCAGAGATTAAGTTTTTATTTCAATCGATGTTCGTAAATACGAACATCGTGATACTTTCCAAATTTGTATCCACCTTCGCTGAGCAAGCCTGCTTGCTGGAACCCTAATTTTTCGTGTAGCCTGACAGAGCCCGCATTGGGCAAAACCACCAACCCATAAGCCCGGTGTACTTCCGGTTCTGCCTTTAAATTTTCCAATAGGGCAGAGTAGACCTGTTCACCAATACCCTGACCCAAATAGTTGGGGTGGATGTATATACTGGTCATTACGGAAGGTGCGTATGCGGGACGCTGGTGAAAGCGCAGACTGGCTGCATAGCCAACCACCTCATTGCTTTTTTCGGCCACCATTAATTGGTAGCGTCCATCTTCACGAAACTGGGTAAACCAAGTTTTACGGTTTTCCAAAGACATTTCCACCATTTCAAACGTCACTATCGTATTAAGGATGTAGTGATTGAGGATACCCCGCAGAGCGGGTAAATCGGACTCGTGCCCTCTGCGGATCATTGTATCCATACCTGTATAGAAGTGGTGTTTAGTGGATGGTACCCGGAGAGGGGGTCGAACCCTCACTCCCTCGCGGGAACTGGATTTTGAATCCAGCGCGTCTACCAATTCCGCCATCCGGGCATCAAGAGAAAGATAGATTATATCGTAGATTATTTTGGATTTGGCAACATTGGAGTTTTTGATCGACTTGATTTTTAAAGTCCTGATTCAATAATTAATGGTATTTTAAATCGTGTTTAAGCTAACTTACTGTGGTGAAGATAAATTATTACTTTGGAAGTTCCTATATTTTGGGCATTGTTGTAAGGTAGAATTAATTTGTTAAAGTTAGTTGAGTTTATGCGATATTGTTTTTTCTTATTAGTAACATGTTCAATTCCAGTCTTTGCAGGCTTGGACGATGGCTTGGTGGGTTGGTGGAAACTAGACGAAGGTTCAAGTACAACTTCTATTGATTCAAGCGGTTACAACCAAACGTTGAGTTTGCAAAACGGTACAAGCTGGACAGCGGGGCAAATCAACCATGGCGTTCAATTGGATGGAGTGGATGATAAACTATCCTCGCCCAGCATTTTGGTTGAGGGTAATTTCAGTGTCTCTCTTTGGGTAAATCCACAATCCTCCACCTTTCTTGGCACGGAATCCAATTCAGTAAATAATTCGATAGACCCTCTCAATAGGACTCTAATTAAACCGCTGCATGGCGGGAGTAGTTCATTCGGGCTAGGGTTGTCAGTCGGTACAAATGGAGTAAGTGCACTCTTACATGCGAGCGGTATTTATTGCCAACCTCTCGTCTATACATCGGCAATTTCAAGTTGGGTACACCTTGCCCTAATTCTTAAAAACCAACAGCCAATACTTTTTGTAAATGGCGCTTTGGTCAAAACGGGGTTGGTGCTTGGAAGACCCACCAAGCTAAGCGTCAGTGCGGGTTCTCCAATTGGTAAGGGTTACGAGGAGGAGGACCATTACCAAGGTGGGGTAGATGAAGTTCGTATGTATGATCGTGCACTTTCCAGTGCCGAGGTTTTTCATCTTTATGCCTTACCATTTGATCTTAACTCCAACTCTCCTCTCACACTTACCGAAAATTCTCCGGCAGGGACTATTGTTGGAGAATTTAATGCAACTGACCCCAATGGGGATAATGTTTCCTATGCATTAATGCCTGCTCTCCCGAATGTATTTTCTCCCGTCTTGTGGCTTGATGCCAATGACTCTTCAACGCTGATTGAGTCAGGTGGGGCAGTAAGTGCGTGGCAGGACAAAAGTGGAAATGATTATCACTTTACCCAAGATTCGGATACTTCCAGGCAGCCGATTTATTCCACCACTTCCTTGAATGGGATGCCCGCGATCACTTTTGATGGCTCCAATGATTACCTTAGCATCTCTTCCCGGTTAGGATTTAGTGCCAACCCGGATCTTTCTGTTTTTGCGGTAACAAGTTTTATATCAAACATCGCTACCGATAACCGAATTTTCCAACTGGGAAACAATGCTCATTTCCTTGCCGTTGCCGGTGGATCGGGTAGTTGGTCCTGGCGATTCAATGGAGGAAATGAGGTTTACAATCCTGTCTCGCTTAATACTGCGGCCCAGCAGGCTTGGATACGACAAGACGGCTCGAATTACCAAGCTTCTCAATTTTTCTACAATGGATCAGAGCAGACACGGGTGACCGGGGCCTCCGATACATCTGTGCCCAGTGATACCACGGCTATTTCTTTTCTGGGGGCGGGTGCATCTGGTGGTTCATGGGCTCAAGAACTCTCTTCAAATGTTAGAATTTCTGAACTGATCGTGCTCAATGATTCTTCGGGAATTTCCAGAAAAGCCATAGAAACCTATCTGGCCCGCAAATGGGGGCTGAATTATCCACATGCGACAAGTAATGGAATTTTCGAGATTGAGTCCAATGGTACCCTGAAGTCTTTGGTCTCTTTGGACAGAGAAACGGTTGCCACACTTCCAATTACTGTTCGGGCCACCGACCCCAACGGGAATTTTACCGAAGAAGACTTTTTGGTAACCGTATTGGACGATGGCCTGGAGGATACAGATAGTGATGGATTTTTGGACTCAGTGGAATACCAGGAAGGAAGTGACCCCACTTCCAACGCTAGCATTCCTGGGTTGGAATACGGATTAACCGTTTGGTATCCATTCGATGGCAATTCATCGGATATGTCTGGGAATGGCAGGCATGGCACCACTCATAACGGAGCGAGATGGGCGGCAGGTAAAGTGGGGCAGGCCCTAAGCCTCGATGGGGTGGATGATTATATAGATGCAGGCGATTTCGAAATCGGTGGAGCGGTAACCTTTGCCGCTTGGGTGAAATACGATGCCTTCAAAAGTTGGTCGAGGGTCTTTGATTTTGGAAAGGGGGAAAATAATAACAACATCCTTATGGCTCATTACCAAACAACCAGTTCTGGCCGCTTTTCACATCGAGTAACATCTACTTCCACTTACGAATTAGGTGGGTCTAATAATCTTGCCTCGAATACTTGGCTACATCGCGTTGGGGTGATTGAGGCCAATGGAAACATGAGACTATACCTCAATGGTAGCTTGGTGGCATCGAATGCCAGCTCCTTCGTTTTACCTACATTGACGAGGACACAACAATATATTGGACGAAGCAACTGGTCGGTCGATGGCTATTTAGATGGATTGATTGATGACTTCCGTATTTATAACCGGGCCCTGTCTGCGACAGAGGTGAGCAATCTTCACAAGTTACCGAACTCAGATGCGGACGGGGATGGGTTTTCATATTCTGAAGAATGGGAGGCTGGCACCAATCCAAATTCCAGTTTGAGTAAACCAAGCCTCATGGATGGTTTGCTTCTTTGGTATCCCTTGGATGGAAATACTTCAGACATGTCAGGCAACGATCGGCATGCCACATTGAACAATGCGAATGGTACCACCACTGGCTTTGTAAATGGTAAAATTCTCAAAGCATTGGATCTGGATGGTGTGGATGATTACCTAAGTGTTCCTCACGATACTGGGCTGGATTTACGCCGTACTTTGTCCCTCTCGATGTGGCTCAAATTAGATGCCATACCGTCGACTGGCTATTCTGCAATTATGTACAAAGGGGGTGGGAGTGGTGGTTCATCCAGGACTTATTCCTTGTGGTTAGAAAATGGCAGCCGATTTATCCATGCGACCAGTGCCGATTCTACTGATCAGCAAAATGCTAATTCAGCTAACAGTGCTTTCACGAATAACTCCTGGATGCACCTGGTGATGCTCCTCGATCGCTACAATGGAAGCATAAAGGTATTCAAGGATAAGGCATTGGTGGCAAATAACACCGTTCGCAGTACCAACACCGTGTCTTCCCAAAACCCATTGCTTTTTGGAAAAAGCCAGGAAAGCAATTCTGACTTCAGCGACATCAATGGACAGATGGATGATATACGACTTTATGACCGAGTACTTCACTCCTTTGAAATCGATGACCTTTACGATGCAGTGGCGACTGATACAGACTCGGATGGTCTCAATGATGCAGAGGAAATTTTGCTCGATACCAACCTTACCTCATCGGATACCGATGGCGATGGGTTGACTGATTTTCAGGAAGTTAAAGGCTTTCATACCTACGAGCAAATTAATGGTTCTTATACCTGGAGCGCCGCTAAGGCGGATGCAGAGAGCCGGGGCGGGTACCTTGCAACAGTCACCAGCCTGGAAGAAAAAAATGAAATCGAACTGGTAAGGACAACCAATTCATGGCTGGGTGGTAGCGATACTCAAACGGAAGGGACTTGGGCTTGGGTGACGGGCGAACCATGGAGCTACCACTTTTGGAATACAAGTGAGCCAAACGGTGGTACGGGGGAAAATTACCTCGTAACTGACAGCTCGGATGGTCGTTGGAACGATCTAGGTGTGGGTAATGTTCCTTACATCTTGGAAAAAGAGTATTTTTCAAACCCAAAGCTAATTGATAGTGATTCCGATGGCTACCCCGATCTGAACGAGACTCAACTGGGAACAGATCCGAGCTCATACGATTCTTCACCTTTGGCTAATGGTTTGGTCGGACATTGGAAATTTGATGAGACCAGTGGAAGTACGGCTGCAGACTCTTCGGGGAATGATTACCACGCTCAGCTTTTTGGAGCGAGTGATCCATCTGCAGTCTGGACAACAGGAAAAGTGGGTGGTGCGATTCAACTCGACGGAAGTAATCATCATCTCGCTATTCAGACTTTAAATTATAACCAAGCTGGGCAGATTCCACATGTTACGACCTCAGTATGGGTTAAAACCACTCAGTCTTCAGAGGGCATCTTGATGAGTTTTGACCGCAGTGAATACTGGAGACTGGCGGTGGGTGGAGACGGATCCAACGCTGGTAAAATCTTTTTTGGTAGTGCCAATGGTAGTGGCTATGTTGATGTTTACGGGCAGACCAGTATAAGCGACGGAGCTTGGCATCATTTGGCTGTCACTTATTCTACATCCTACGGAGAAGTGAGGGTTTATCTTGATGGAGTCCTAGATCATTCCCAGTCCGCTCATTCTTCACAAGCTTTGGGCACTGGCATTACCCGCTTTGGCACCTTTTCAACTAATAATGAAGATAGTAGCTTCAATACTATGGAATCTGGATCCAGAAGTATGAGGTTTAGTGGTTTGATTGATGAGGCAAGAATTTATAGCCGTGCACTAAGTGCATCTGAGATTTCCATTCTCTACAACTTAGCAAATCCAGTTGCACCACCTTCAAATTCAAATACCGCACCGACCCATTTGGTGCTTTCGCAATCACAAACATACGAAAACCAACCGGTTGGTGCCTCGGTGGGCTCTTTTTCAGCCACCGATGCAGATGGTGACAATCTCTTCTACTATCTCGTTGCTGGAGCAGGAGACACGGCTAATAGCTACTTTACCTTGGATACGAATGGATCGCTTAAAACGGCGGTTCTCTTTGATTACGAAAACAATGCATCGACCTATTCCATCCGTGTACAGGCCAAGGACCAGTACAATGCGAGCATCGAAGGTAACTTCTCGGTCGCTCTACTAGATTTGGATGATACTGCACCTGTGATCAATCTGAATGGGGATGCTCAAGTAACGCACGAGGGAGGAAGTCCGTACCTCGATGCCAATGCGAGTTGGACAGATGCGGTGGATGGAAGCGGAGTGGTGTATGCCAGTGGCGAAGTCAATGGGAGTGTACCAGGAGTGTATGTGCTTAGTTATGATTACACGGATGCCGCAGGGAATTCTGCCCAGACGGTGACCCGCACGGTGAATGTGGTAGATACGTTGGCCCCAGTGATTTCTTTAAATGGCGATGCCAATATCACGCACGAAGGTGGATTTGTGTACTTGGATGCGAATGCGAGCTGGAGTGATGCAGTGGATGGAAGCGGAGTGGTGTACGCCAGTGGGGATGTCAATGCCAGTGTGCCGGGAGTGTATGTGCTTAGTTATGATTATACCGATGCAGCAGGCAATGCCGCCCAGACGGTCATCCGCACCGTTCATGTGGTGGACTCAACCGCTCCGGTTATCAGTTTAAATGGAGATTCGAATATTACGCACGAGGCAGGGAATGTATACCTAGATGCTAATGCGAGTTGGACAGATGCGGTGGATGGAAGCGGAGTGGTGTATGCCAGTGGCGAAGTCAATGGGAGTGTACCAGGAGTGTATGTGCTTAGTTATGATTACACGGATGCCGCAGGGAATTCTGCCCAGACGGTGACCCGCACGGTGAATGTGGTAGATACGTTGGCCCCAGTGATTTCTTTAAATGGCGATGCCAATATCACGCACGAAGGTGGATTTGTGTACTTGGATGCGAATGCGAGCTGGAGTGATGCAGTGGATGGAAGCGGAGTGGTGTACGCCAGTGGGGATGTCAATGCCAGTGTGCCGGGAGTGTATGTGCTTAGTTATGATTATACCGATGCAGCAGGCAATGCCGCCC
>JABBBW010000183.1 GCA_018607205.1 Opitutales bacterium
ATCTCCGTCTCATAAAATAAAGCTCGTGTCTGGTCAGGAATCGGACCAAATCGATCCCTGAGTTCTTCCTCATAAGTCGTAATTTCCTCAATTTTCACGATTGAAGCTATTTTCCTGTAGCACTCAATACGCAACCTAGGCTCACTTATGTAAGCTGCCGGGAAACAGGATGCCATGGTTGCATCCTGCTCATCATAAAACAATGAGTCGTCCGTATGCAGAAAATCCATTCTGACGACTGCAGTGGGACGAAGGGCATTCTCGTCGCCCTTCAGCCTCGAGACACTTTCACGAAGCAACTTGCAATACATCTCAAAACCGACTCCGGCAATGTGTCCACTTTGCTCACTACCCAATAGATTTCCAGCACCACGCAATTCAAGATCCCTCAGTGCGATTTTAAAACCAGCCCCCAAGCTACTTGTTGAACGCAGAGCGGATAAACGCTTGCGCGCCATATCCTTAATGGGGAGTAGGGGATTAACTAGCAGATAAGCATATGCTTGCCTTGTAAATCTCCCAACTCGCCCTCGGAGTTGGTACAATTGCGAAAGGCCAAATTTGTCTGCTTCTTCGATGATGATGGTGTTGCAATTGGGGATATCCAAACCTGACTCGATTATGGTCGTACAAATTAATAAATCGTACTTCCCTTCAATGAACTCGACCATGACTTCTTCGAGTTCACTCTCTCCCATCTGCCCATGCCCAACCGCTATCCGTAACTTGGGAAACAAACTTTGCAATCTGCGAGTAACAGAGTGAATCGTTTTTACCCGGTTATGAAGATAAAAGGCCTGCCCACCTCTTCTTAATTCCAGGGCGATCGCTTTTTTCAGAATATCATCCGACCCTTTAACGATTTCGGTCCTTATAGGTCTGCGGTTGGTTGGGGCAGTCTCTATGGTACTAAAAGAACGAACGCCAACCATTGCAAAATAGAGAGTACGGGGAATTGGTGTTGCACTTAGGGTTAGTACATCAACATTGGCCTTCAGTTTCTTCAACTGTTCCTTGTGTTCAACTCCAAACCTTTGTTCCTCGTCCACAATCAATAATCCCAAGTCCCGAAACTCGAGGTCGGCAGAAAACATACGGTGTGTGCCGATGACCATGTCTAAGGAACCAAGTTTTAAGGAATCGATAATTTTTCGTTGCTGTGCGGAGGTGCGAAAGCGTGACAACATTTCTATGGTTACAGGAAAATCACTCATTCTGGACATGAATGTCTGCAGGTGTTGTTGACAGAGGATGGTAGTAGGGGCAAGTAGTGCGACTTGCTTACCGTCCATCATGCCTTTAAACGCTGCCCTCATCGCGATTTCTGTTTTGCCATAACCAACATCACCACAAACCAGACGGTCCATCGGCTTTTCCGACTCCATATCTTCCTTTACTTCAGCAATGGAACGAAGTTGGTCTGGAGTTTCGGTGTAAGGAAATGAATCTTCAAATTCCTTTTGCCATTGGTCGTCAGGCGAAAAGGCATACCCTTTATCTGAGTCACGGGCAGCCTGCAAGCGAAGGAGATCTGCAGCCAGGTCAATAGCTGCAAGCTCTGCCGCTTCCTTTGTTTTTGCCCAAGCTCTGCCGCCAAGCTTGGCGAGCTTCGGCTTTGCTTTTCTTAACCCAACATAACGGGAGAGGAGGTGGGATTCCTGTAAAGGAACATGAAGAAGTATTCCATCTGCAAACTCAACGGTGATGGCCTCTTCAGACTTCCCATCCTGTTCAATTTTCCCCATTGAGGAAAAGCGGCAAATACCGTGCTGGAGATGTACTAAAAGGTCGCCGTCAACCAAATCTGTAAAGTCCAATGCTTGATCGACTTCTTTTCTTTGTACTTGGGCTTTTCTAGATCTTATCGGTCGACGACTTCTTTCCCTTCCTAGAATTTCCCTGGATGTAGCCAGCAATAATCCGCTTTGACCATCTTCCAAAAAGGTCGAAAGCATCTCATTATTCTCTCTTTTTTCATAGAGGAAACCATCATGCAATGCCACGGAGAAGAAAGAAACCTGCATTCGTTCAAGTCCATGATCTGCTAAAATACTTAGTATGCGTTTCTTTTCGGTTTCTACACCAACGGCAATGACCAACTTGTAGCCCTTGGTTGAATATTTTTCTAACCGCTCTAGAATTGCTTTGGTTTGTTTTTTATCTCCTGCACCCAACGAAATATTAAGGGAATTATGATTGAATTGGTCTAATTCCTTAAGTAAGGGAGACAATTTGAGCAAAAGATTGTTTGAGCGATTGAAAATTCCCGAACCTACATTAATTTCGCTGGTAGATAAAAAGAAGTCATTTAAATTCTCCCCCCTGCTCCAAGCATCTGAAAAGTTAGCTTTTTTTAATGCCTTATTTTCTGACTGATGAAAAGCATAAGGGCTCAACCTTAACAGGTTTTCAGGTTCTTCAAAAAACCACAGCACAGAACGAGGGAGGTACCTAAAGAACTCACCCTCTCGCTCTTTGGACTGTTCGTTTCCTATCGAAGAAATTCTAACTTCAGTTAAACGATCTTCAGACCGTTGAGAAGTAGGATCAAACGAACGGATTTCCTCGACATGATCCCCAAAGAAATCAATGCGCACAGGAAAGTTGGAATTTACTGGGTATATATCAACAAGCCCCCCCCTGATCGCAAATTGACCAGGCTCTTCGCAGACGACTTCGCAGCAGTAATCAAACTGATTAGCAATATCTTCGCAAAACTTGTCAAATGACAAGTCTGAGTCAGGTCGAACTACGATTTCGGACTTTTGGGCGTCCTCAATTATCGGGCAGGGGCCAAGCAAGGCATCAAAGGTTGTGGCTACGATAACTCTGGAGTCATTTTCTTTTAGCTCATCAATCCTTCTTAGTGCAGAAAGCAGGGATAATCGTTCACAAGTCCGGTCAAATGAGTCGGGGTGATCGGGATTGGGAGTCTTATCAAAGCAATGAAAATCAATTTTCTCATTGGGGTGAATTGCTTCAGATAAGGCCGCGATATCTTCACACTTTGTCTCAGCTTCACTTAAAGTTTCTCCGATAATTACCGCAACCACCTGGCCATATCTCTCCCAAATATCAGTCAGTAGAAAGGTCGAACCTTGGCTTGGACAATTAGGAATAAACAGCGATGCTGTTGAGCTTGGGAGCTCGATTCTTTTCACTTCTTTGTTTGTTGCAGTAGAAGTAACGCTGACTGGGCGGCCACTTCCTCTGCTTTTTTCTTACTATTTCCCTTACCTGTGGAAATTTTTTCAGAAGCAACCAAAACCTCGACCTCAAACTGTTTTCGGTGATCTGGTCCATATTGCTTAATCATTCGGTAAGATATTGGCGGGTTATCCGGTAATGATTGAAGGAACTCCTGTAGTTGTCCCTTTGGATTGAAACCCATGCTTTTATTCTCGATCGTTTTACAAAAAGTTTCTTCCCACTGAAGGACAATATGTTCAACAGATTGATAGTCACTATCTAGGTAGATGGCTCCGATTAATGCTTCAAATGCATCCTCTAAAACAGATGGCCGAAAATTACCGGAGCTAATTTTTTCAGATTTCCCAACCATCAAATATTGGTACAATGAAATATGTTTACCGAGTTCCGCTAAATGTTTGCCATGAGCAAGCAGAGACTTTTTTCGACTTAAGTCTCCCTCAGTTACATCTGGGTACTTCAGAAATAACCACTTCGCAATAATACAACCCAATATCGAATCCCCAAGGAATTCTAATCTCTGATTATGCCTCTCGTTAGAAATCCGGTGATCAAGAGAAGGGTGGGTGAGAGCTTCCCTGAGTAGGGCTTTATTTTTAAATTCATAGCCAATCCTCCCTTCTAAACCATTGGGTGTTGGAGCGTCTTTAGTTCCACCCTTACCAATCAAGTTTTTTTTAAAAATAGCGAAGAAACTCATTAGCTTTTATTATTGGATAAGAATCTTTCGGCAAACTCCCGAGCAAATGCACGGTAAGCCAAACTACCGGATGAGTCGGGGGCATACTCAAAGACTGTCTGTCCAAAACTTGGTGCCTCACTCAAACGGGCATTTCGTGGTATGGCCGTACGGAAGGCTTTTTCGGCATAATAACGATTCACCTCTTGCCAGACTTCATAAGATAGGCGAGTGCGAGAATCATACATGGTCATCACAATACCTCCAAGATCAAGACTCGGATTAACCTCAGCTTGCTTTAGTTTTTCGACTACACCAGTAATTTGCCCTAACCCTTCCATGGCCAAGTATTCTGACTGTAGTGTAACGATCAGGAAGTCCGCAGCACAAAGTGCGTTCATTGAAAGCAATCCAAGGGTAGGGGGGCAGTCGATTAAAATAACCTGCAACCCGTAGTTCTCTTTTAATGAAAGTAAAGAAGATCTGAGCTTAATTAAATATTCACTTTGGCTACTAAGTTCTAATTCAGCAGCAGCAAGATCCAACTCAGATGGTATGACCCAAAGGTTCTTTCGGCGACTTGAAATTACACGGTCTGCTAGGTTTGTGCCATTCAGTAAAGGTTCGTAAATCCCAAAACCAGACTTCTTCTCCAATCCAAGACAACTTGTAGCATTTGCCTGTGGGTCCATATCTACGATAAGCGTAGGTACACCCATGAGTGCAAGTGCGTGACCTAAACTTACGGTTGTGGTGGTTTTTCCAACACCTCCCTTTTGGTTCGCTATGGCAAATGTTACTGCAGGCATAATCTGTGGTAAAACAAGTGAGTTAAGGCAATAGTGGCAAACTTTTTCAAGGCCCAAATGAAACCTTACCACCCTCCTTCTTTAAATATAAACCACTCGTAAAAACTGGTGGTTGGTTAGCTGGATTAAACTGATTAACCTCTTCCAGTAAGTGCCACTCAACTGAATGCAAGCCTGCACGAAATGCAAGTGGGCTTGCCCCGCCAAGCCTAGGGTTAATTTCAATCAGGTGTAGTCCGCCATTGGAATCAACAAGTACTTGAGCTAAACAGTGCCCGCGTGCACCACCCTGATGCTCAAACACTTTTCTTAGCTTGGCCTCCCAAGCTGAGTTTCTAAAAACAGTAGAATGGTGAGATTCTCCGTTAACCACCTTATCCCTCCATCGAAGTAATACACCGTGACACTGATTAGCATGACTTACCCATGTCTCAGCAGAAAACTCTTTGCCCGAAATAAAGGGTTGAAAAATTGGATCGGTAAAGTCTTTAGATATCTTTACTGCTCTTTCGGCACTCAGGTTTAGGCCAATTTTTTGAGACGCTGAACCTTTTCGTTCCTTAACAACCCAGTTATTAGCCATTGAGGATTTTATTTTATTGAAGGTCGGTATAGTGGGAATTGCTGAGTCCTTCCATTTTTGAAAGAAATCTATTTTATCCTCACATGATTTTATGAAACTTTCCCCTGAAACCCATGGAGTAACCCCAATATTTGTAAGCAGATTCCTTCTTGTTGCCCAGAAATTAAGCTCTCCGTCACGAGTGGGTAAAACATGGGTAATTTCATTTTCGATACAGAACTGAACAAGATCCTTGTCTAACAATTTATCTAGCCTCGGCATAGTTATGAAGTGCTCTACCTGAGTGGCACCTAGGCAGTCTGGGTTACAATCTGCGCCTATGACAACTGAATCAGGATTGTGAGATTTAACATCACGGGCAACCTCTTCAAAAAGTGCCGTTTTACCAGATAGGGAAGAAAAAAGAACTCGACTTGCACGCACCTTATTCTAATCGAGTTTTTTGAAGTTCAAGTATTCTGACCGCAAGCAAGATGAGACTACAGCATCAGTCCAAACTCCATTAATTTTAGTTTGTTGTCGTAAAATGCCTTCACGTGTAAAACCGGCCGACTCAATAGCCTCCACATGATACTCTCGGTGTGCGTAAGCTTCGCAGGTTAATTTATTAAGCATCAAAGTCTCGAAAGCTACCTTTTTTATTAGTTGGAAAAAAGTAAAAAGCTCATCGGTATATTTTGCATGGTTGGAAGTTCGTGAAGTTTCCAGCAAGAAGGAGACTTCACCTTGTAAATTATGCCAGTCAATATGAACGATTCCTCCGTATCCAATTAAATAACCCTCTAATAAAAAACGAACCAAGATTTTTTCCGGCTGTCTCTTAGGGAAGTCCTGCCGGATCAATTCATCAAAGTAAGCAGACTGCTCTCCCTGGGTTAAGTGGTTGCCCTGCCTGAGTGTCGAAAGCTGCTCATTCCTCCATGTTCTTATCTCTTCTGAATCAGACTTCAGGACTGATTCTATAAGGTAATCTCCTCGACGAAAAGAATCCGGACCAATAGCACGATAAAACGGGCGATCCGGATTCATGAATTCAGGCAGAAATGTTCAAGCGAATCGAGTACATGATCTTGGTCTTTTTCGCTCAAGTTAGGAAACATAGGTATACTCAAGCATGATTGGTAAAACTTTTCAGCTCCTGGCAGTCGGACTTCTCCATACATATTTTCGTAATAAGGGTGGCGATAAAGAGGCACATAATGAACTTGGGTCATAATTCCTTCACTTTTGAGAAACTTGTGAGCTTTATCACGCATGGTCGGTTCTTTAAATCGAATGATGTAAAGGTGCCAAGCATGCCCCTCCTCTAAAGGGGGAGCCATCAATGATTCATTAAAAGGATATTCTCTTAGGGCCCTTTGGTACTTATCGGCAATTTTCCTCCGCAACTTTAATTGATCTGGTAACCTCTGAAGCTGCGAACGACCCAATGCTGACTGAATATCGGTCAGTCGATAGTTCCAACCAAGATTATTTTGCTGATAGAACCAAGGCGTTTCATGGCTATCATCGTTTGGTCTTTCGATACCGTGTGACCTGAGCTGCCGAGCAATCGTAGCAAGCTTTTGATTATTGGTAAGGACGACACCGCCTTCTCCACAGCAAATGTGCTTAACCGGATGAAAGCTAACACAAGCTGCCTCAGTATGAATGCAGGAACAACTCCTCTCTGGAGGTGTCCCGAAACTTGAAAACGCCCCGGGTGAATGGGATGCATCCTCGATTGTTTTGAAACCGATCGAGTCAGCTAGTTTTTTAACAGAGTTCAATGGGGCAACAGAACCGGCAAATGAAACTGGTGCAATTACCCCCGGACAAGGTGCATCTACCCGCGGCAATTCCGCCAAAATGGCTTCCAAGGATTCCAGGCAGATTAGTCCGGTCTGTGGATTAATATCACAGAAACGAACTTCAGCTCCAAGGTATCGAAATGCATTAGCAGTAGCGGAAAAAGTAATAGCAGGCACAACGCCAATAGACTGTGAGTCAACACCAAGGGCTGCATACGAGAGATGCAGGGCTGCTGTACCACTAGAACAAGCCACCGCATGATCAACTGAGAATTCAGTCTTTAATGCATCCTCAAATAAATCAACCTCTGGACCTTGAGTGATAAGGTCTGATTTTAACACACGGGTGACCTCCGAGATATCACGGTCTGTTAGATCTTGCTTAGAATAAGGGATCATAGAACTAAATAATCTATCAAACCTTAGTCCCGCTACCTTGACAATCCAATCTTACTATACTGATCTGTCTTGCTCCCATTGATAAGATTTAACTAGGTTAGGTTATGGATATTGTAGGTTCTGTAATCGCCCGAGCAGGTAGCAAGAGGTTACCTTTTAAAAATTTACTTCCTTACAAAGGCACCCCTCTGGTAAGGCACGCCCTCATAAAACTAATAGATTCAACACTTTTCAGTAAGGTTGTTTTATCAACAGATTGCGAACTTATTGCCCGGACCTGTATGGATTTAACTGATATAGAAATTCTTAAAAGACCCGATTCCTTGGCCACGGACGAGACCGCTTCTATACCTGTATTTCAACACATCTCGAAAAAATTTCCCAGCGATATACACCTCAACTATAATTGCAATTTTCCTGAGTGCCCAATTGATGTATTTCGTGAGGCGATTTCTTTGGCCACTATTAAAGGAGAGGCATTATCAAGTCCATATGCAGTTTGGTCTCAATCAAGGGAGTGCCTCGAGAATTACGGAGATCCTTTTAATATAACTGCTGATGTCTTTGAAGTGCCAGGCCTTTACCCTGTAGATATACATAGTCAATCCGACCTTTTACAAGCGCATCGTGACCATCAAATTGACTTGCCGTGGTAATTTTTAGCAAAATCGGCTAAAGCCATTGAAAATACATCCGATCATTTAAACTGTGAAAGATATCGTTCTAAAATTCCGTACTAACATCATCTTCAGCATATTATGTCTTTGTGGGTTGTGTTTGCCTGCCATCCAATCCTTGGCTTTTTTAAAGTCATTGCCAGAAGATCAGCCTATTAGGAGTGGGTACCTATCATTCCAGTCTCCGCCCAAACTGCTTTATCATGAAATCACTCCAACCGCTGACCGCAGAAAGCTTCTCTATTTAGCCGAAAAAAACCTTTTGCCTACCGAAATCAAACCGGTTGCAGTATCTCCAAATGATGAGGCATTCCCCTTAGTTAACTACAATGAAGACAGTAATAACTCTATTCCCGTATACAACATTCCATTGAAAAAGGAAGAGACTTTGCAGATTCCCCGTGAGGATGCCCTCCCGCCAGTCGACCCTTTCTTACCTGTCGATTCTGCAGGCCCGAGCCTAAACAACACCGATGAGTTAATCCAAATACTTGAGGCCAATTCGAAGTCTCCTTCTCGCAGTATAAATTCGCGAGTAGAATTTGTGCCACCCTACACCATTGACGGGGGGAATATGATTATGGAATCAAAATCAAAGTATGAAAGGAGGGTGAGGAATTGAAGCCAGTAAAACTTATTCTAATAAGCTCGTTTTTTTTCCTGCAACTAATTTTTGCCCAAGATGCGGAGTTAAAGTCTATCGAGGAGGTTATTAGTGGTATCGATTCACTACTTGAAGAAATTGACAACTCCTCGAACTCCGAAAGTCAGGCGACTGATCTAAAAAACGATGCCTTGCAAAAAGACTCTCTTGATAATTCAAGATCCTACAGGCTAGAAAATGAATTATTGCCAAAAGAATTACGCAAACCGATAAACGAAATTCCAGTTGAAGCAGTGGGCGAGTCCTCCTTTTTGCAACCAAGTCCAGATTTAATTACTCCCCCCTCGATTCGGAATTCACCCCAACCTGCAACTCTTCCTCGAAATGTTGATTATTCCAAGCTTAGTTTGGACGATTTGCTCAGGGAGGTTGATATGTTACGCAAGCCTGCTTTATCATCTGGCGGAACTAGGGTTGAATCCCTCCCGAGTGTACCTAAAATTCAAGCCCCGGAGGAGTCCCCTAAACTGCTCCTGCCGACTAAAGATTATGCACAGGGTACTCCGACTGATTTCCAACCTGTAATCATTCCATCACCTACTCGAACTGAACCAGAGGGTGAATCAGAGATTTTTGTGGAGGACTACATTGTTCTGGGTGAGGAAATCGACCAGGAGATGAAGGAGAAAATCCGAGAAGCTATCATGTCAACGCGCATGGCATCAGGTGGGACAGGTAACCCTTTTGTTACCCGTACAGTCTATAAAGCAACATCTTATTGCAATCGTGTACTCGGTAGATTGAACGGTCCAAATTATAAGCGTTACCGTCGGGATATCTTACTTGCGATGATCAATATGCACGAAAAGAACCAGGCATGGGTAGATGCAGCTAAGTCTTACGAAAGGTTCCTCGAGGAATTTGCTTCAGATGACAACTATCCTTTTCAGCAACACGAAGATGCTCCCGGTATCCCAGGTCTTCATGCACAAGTAGGTAGTGTTGAGGATTTCATTCAAGGACTTAAGCGGGGAGCTCCCACGATTCCCGAAACGCACATACGCGCTGGGAAAATCTATCGGGAACTTGGTGCTGATCGCATGGCATTGAATAAATTTTATGACGCCATCAATGCGACCCTAACCTTACCTTACAATGTAGCATTTACTGATGCAGAGAAGCGCAAAGGCAAATCTTTCGAGCAGAGAAAAGATGCAGAATCTAATCAGGCAATGTTTGAAATTGCTGAAACTTTTCTTGCCTCCGAAGATTATGATAATGCTATAAAGTTTTACGACCGGCTGAATAGGCTTGAGCAGCTTAATGAGTCTGACCGTTCTGTTGTCGCCTACAAAAGGGGCTTGGCACATTTTCGAAGGGCAACAGACACACTGCGCAAAGAAGATCGTGAAAAGAGGTTGAACCCTGAGAGTGATAGATTGAGTAACCAAAGTTACGAAAAAACTCCTCGGGCTGATTTCGCAAGAGTGAAAGAAATTCTCAGAGGCTACGGGACCTTGTACCCGACCAGTCCGTATGTTCCAGAAACTCACTATCTACTTGCCCTTGCTTTTGAGCAACTTAATCAAAGCGAGGAGTCGATTGGGCAGCTTCTCTCATTATTAAAAGAAGCAACTTTTAACCCTCGGGCGATAATGGCTGAAGAAGATGTGAAAAACTTAAGAGATCGTGATCTTAACCGTATCAGTAAAATGAAAACAATTTGGAATTTCTGGAAAAAGAAAACCGGAAATTACTTGGCTAACAAATTTTTTGAAACCGGTGAGTTTTTCAATGCATATCGAATATATTCTGCCTTACTGCCAGTTGATGAAACCCCGACATGGCGAGTTCCACTGCTGTACCAAGTTGCTCTATGCGAAGAAAAGCTAGGTAATTTTGTCCAAGCCACAGAAACCTACATATCAATTGAGGACTTATTCGATAATAACGAGGGTGCCAGAACTGAACTTGCACAGAGTAAGTATTTAAAGTTTGTTTATGGAATGTCGAAATGGAGAAGAGAGCAACTCGAGGATACTCGTGAAATCAGGCAGGCGGTTAATCGTTACGGCATTTACTCACCCCCGCCCGGCGAAGCCAATATTGATAATTCATTCTAATAACCGTAGCATTTCGTGGAACCCACACAAATTTTAAAAGACCATCTCTCCCTTTGTAATGAAGTACACACTTTATTACTCGAGGAAAATACTTGGTTAAAAGTTCAAAAAAAAATTCCGGAAATGCCTTTTCTTGAAAAGAAAAAGGTAATTGTACAAAAGCTTGAATCCTCCTTGGTGAATTTAAAGAAATTAAAACCTGAATTCTTTTCCCCTTTTGATAACTCCAAAAAACTAGTTGGAGAATCGCACGCCAAACTTCTGCAAATATTTTACCTCGACCGAGAAAACGAGGAACATATGGTTAAACTCAACCAACCATTAGACCGCCAATCTTTTAATCGTTTCTCAGTTGGTCCTGATGAAATTGACCAGATCCACCACCGCGCTTAAAACAAATTATTATTTATCTCTTTCCGGTAAATCACCAAAGGCACGAAATAAAACAGCATCCTTGGGTGGCTTTATTTTATTAGGAAGGTAGTTTTTTTCATACCTGAGAATTACTCCACGTCCTTTCACGACCTTTGAGTAAGGACATGGACTCCCATCGGGGTACCAACCCTGAGCATCCACCAAACGTCCAGCTTTGAAAAATGCTTCTAATTTGATCTTCCCTGTATCGTACCAAAGTAGATAATCGCCATCTAGCTTGTTTTTTAAATAATTCTTCTGGGAGGTAATGATTGATTGTTCATTCCATTCCATAAACTCTCCATTTTTCTGATTTTCTACATACTCTCCCTGAAAACGACGGGTGCCGTTATCATCCCATAAATAAGTGAAACCATTTTTTTTGCCGTCCACAAAAGAGCAAAGCATACGAGGTTCATTCGTTTCGTCAAACTGGGCATACCACCCGGTAAAGACCTCCTTCACTCCTTCTTTATGTAACCTTCCACCACTTAGCCTAAATTCATCAAATGGCATAGTCTTATTAGACATGGGGAACCATTTACCACGATAAGCTTCAAGAAACATAGACTGCAAAAGTTGAGCCTCAATATTGCGCGACCAAAGTACTTCCTTACTCTCGAGGAGTGAAAAGCCTGTAAAAAAAATCCAAATAAAAACAAGAAAATCTTTTGGCATCACTCCAATCCTTTTGTCCTAGGGGCAGGTTTGGCAAGATAAATACAGACTGCTTAATTAACAAGAAATGGCGGAAGGAGAGGGATTCGAACCCCCGGAACCGTTTCCGGTTCAGCGGTTTTCAAGACCGCCGCATTCGACCACTCTGCCATCCTTCCAGTCAAATATGTAGATTATATTATAGATAAGTTATTTAGGTGACGATAGAAAAGAATCACATTTGCAATAAACGGTTGAAAGTTTAGCGAAAATGAAAAGCTACTTCTTTCTAAAATCTAACATGTATCGAGTTACCGCATCTAGGTTTACCGACGCATCAAATGTAAAGGTGATCAGCTTGGCATCGTCTTTACCTAAATTTAGGATCTGTTTAGTTCTCCCAATTTCCTGGCCTTTCACATTAAGAGCTTTTGCTAGTAATTCACCCTCAACTGATTGAGTGGTTATTAAATATACTTCGACCTTGGATTTATCCGCCTTTGAACTCGTCATACTCAAGCCCTTCTCCAGTACGGATGTGCCTAGCGTGACTGATTTTGCTTCCTCCATGCAAGAAGCCAGGAAAAAGAGGTAAGAAGTGAGTAAGGCTTTAAAAAGGAACATGGATGAGTGATTCATAATCGAAGAGTTTGTAGTACGACCGAGAAAATTTCAACATCCGAGATGCCCACACATTAAACAATCAAAACAAAAGATGTTTTTCCCCAATTTTGACTATTTTCTGCTCCCCCTAACTGAAAATTTTTAACTTTTGCATGTTTTTTAAGAACCACATGAGAAAGTTCCCGCATATTACCCGTGCCTTTGCCATGAATGATTTCGGCCTCGCGAATGCCAGCTTGCTCGCAGCTCCATATAAACTCATCAATTAAAGCCTTAACCTCGTTGGGTTTAAAGTGGTGAAGGTCCAACGAGTTGCTTGGCGGAACCTCAAAAACCTCGTCATTCATTCCCGGAAACAGAAAAGTTAATGTCTTGATAAGATTCCTGCGGTTTGGCCAATACCCAAGGCCTACCTCCTAAATCTTGGTAGGTTTTATTAATGTCTTGTCGATTTGTCTTCATTTTAGGGATCTCTCTCTCCGTCATTATACTCAACTTTTCAGCTGGTTCAATTTTTTGCCCTGAGGAATTTGGGCCCACCTCGTTTTGACACCCAATCAGGGCAAATACTAAACCAAGGGTAAATAAGCAGGACATATTGTTACGGAGTTGTTAAAATTTAACTTGAATAAGAAGGTAACCTCAATCAATCAAATCTACAGCATTTAAATCCAGACAAAACTCATGCCTTTACTACAAATCAATTTAACCACACCCAATGTGTCTCAAGATGTACTCGATCAGGTGCATGTTCAATCTGCTGATCTTCTTGCTGAGCAAATCGGAAAGTCTGTCGAATATGTCATGGTTCTTGTGCGTACCGGTGAATCAATAAGTTTTGCCAAGGACAATGATACACCATGTGCATACATGGAGGTGAAGAATGTGGGTGAACTTTCTTCTGACTTAACCGAGCGACTTACCAGTAAACTCTCCAACTTGTTAAATGAAATACTGGGGGTGGCAGTCGATCGGATTTATGTAGAATACCAGGAATCAGCACGCCATCTTTGGGGGTGGAACGGAAAGACTTTTGCTTAAAGTATAATATTAAAAATAATAATCAGATCTTAAT
>JABBBW010000150.1:0-4474 GCA_018607205.1 Opitutales bacterium
TAAACCTTGACGATTATCTCGATAAGTAACCGCCTTACCTTGACCCAAAAGCTCGAATCTCTTGATCTGTAAATTAACTTCATAAATCTGCCCCAGTAACCGATTAACATCTACAACAGCACTTTCTACGGAAGCAGAAAGATCTGAATCAATTTCGTCAATGGAACTTCCCGCATCGTTAAAGCGTTTGGTCAAAGTCTTGATCTTATTAATAATCTCTTCTTTTGCTGTCGCCTCATCGGGAGAGGCAGAAAGTTCTTGAAATGCGTTAAATAAATCATCCAACGCACGAGCAAGTCCTCCCGCAGATAAATTACTTTCATGATCGGCATCTAAACCTCCGCTAACTGCTTGGCGGTCAACAGATTCTCCCAAAGCAGCTTGGAGTAAAGAAAGTATTTCCTTCTGTGATTCTAGGTTAGCTGATTCCCCAAACTCCGAAAAAACTCTTTTATCCAGTAACTCGTTACGAGCATGATCTAAACCACCCCCTTCTAGGGATGAAGTATTAAGACCACCTTGCGCTTTGGACATCAGCCCTTCTCTAGACAACACTCGTTGTCGAGCATAAGATTCGTCATTTACATGAGCTAAATTCTGACCAGCAATCTCAGCAGTTTTCGCATGATAACGAAGAGCTTCAGCACTTTTTATTATTTCGCCTATCATAATACTTAAAACAAATTAGGATTAGGCACGGTCTGAAAGTTTAGTTGGCATGGAAGGATAGTTTCCAACTTTGCCTTGCTTTGAATAAGTCTTGGAATGAGAAGAAGGACTTGCGACAGAAAGTATATGGTCAGTTACCTCAAGCAATCGTGCTAAAAGTCTTTGGTTCTGAGTAACTTTTCTACGGACATTTGAAATAAGGGAATTAATTTCCTCAATTATACTCTCAAACATAGGTTGAGTAACATCAGGGAGGTGCGGAAGTAATTCGCTTAAGCTAGATTGTTTTGGGCGGCCAAAATTTAAAGCTAAATTCGATACATAGCCTTGGCGACGCTTTTGTAAGATTTGGCTCGCTTCCATTTGAGCTTGTACGGACTGGTTAATCTCCAAAAGACTATCTGGTTTGCGGTTTAATATAGTCTGTTGCTGTGCATTTAGCAACCCAATCAGACCACCATATTCCTGTAATTCGTTACGTAACAATTCGAGGAGGTCTTCCCAATTATTACTCGTTGAAACTGTTTGTGTAAGATTAACCACGACTAATTAGATTTTTCCTTGTCAGTTTCGATTTCCTTATGATTTCCGACAGGGGATAATTGCTGCTGGAGAATAGAAGAGATTCCAAAACCACCTCCTTGAGCAATGCTCTCGGACAGTGCATCAGTAAAAAAATGTCTGTATAAGCGATGGCCTTCACTATTTTCATTAAAAACACCTTTAAACATTGGCTTTAAGGCATCGTTGAGAAACTGCTTAACTAGGACAGATTCAAATTGCTGGGATACAAATTCAGTTTTTTCACTCTCGGAATTTTTCTGTGAATGAACCATCTCCATAAGTAAGGATGAATCCATACTTACATGCTTACTGCTTATGCTACTATTTTCCATAAAGAATGATTTAGTTGATAACAAGCTCGGCTTGAAGGGCACCGGCATTCTTAATTGACTGAAAAATTGAAGTCATTTCGCGGGTTGTCAGACCAAGCTTATTTAGAGCCGTGGCCAATTCATTCACTGTTGTCCCCCCTGGCTGATCCAACTCGTCAAGCGACTCAAATCTACCTACCTCCTCAATTAATTCGGCATTTTCACCCTCAATAACTTCGGTTGCACCACGAGAAAATGGTAATGGCTGACTCACCCCAGTTGTCGGGTTGAGAAAAATGGTAACATTACTGCTGCTAACGGCGACCGGAGAAATCCGCACATTTTGGGTAGCCACAATCGTACCAGTCCGCTCGTTTATGATAATCTTGGCAGGTATATCTGGTTTTACCTCAACTTCTCCAACAGCAGCGATAAAGTTGGTTGTTTGACCGAGAAACTCTAAGGGAACTTTAACATTAACGACACCACCATCTACAGCAAGAGATGAACCGGGGTAAAAACCATTAATAGCCTTAGCCATCTTAACCGCAGTTAAATTATTAGGTGATCTTAATAACAAATCGATTGAATCTTTGGATAAGGCATCAGTAAATATCTCTCTCTCAATTAAAGCACCATTAGTTACGATGCCAACTGTTGGATGATTAACCTGAATATTACCTCCCCCATTTCCGGCTGATAAGCCACCAATTGACACGGGACCTTGAGCAACTGCGTATACAAGTCCATCCGCACCCTTGAGAGGAGTTTGTAATAAAATACCCCCCTGCAATGAGTCTGCGTTACCGATAGAGGAAACAGTTAAATCCATCTTAGTACCAGCTTTTCCAAAAGGCCCAATTTCGGCAGTAATCATAACTGCCGCTATATTTCTGGACTTATCTGCTTTGTCCGCACGAATACCAAGAGATTCCAAGGCGTTGAGAATTCCTAGCTCGGTGTACTCTATGCGAGAATCACCCTGGCCATTCAAACCCGTAACAATTCCATATCCAAATAGTTGATTACTCCTAAATCCTCGAACATCGGTTAAGTCTTTAATTCGAGCACCAAACACAAAAATGGGTGCTACCCCCAAAAGAAAAAAAGCAAAGGATCGAACGGTTGACTTCATTAGAAAGGATTGAGAATTGTAGAAAGTTTTTGATACCAAGACTCTTTTTGGGCATCATCAAGGCTGCCTTTTGAAACAAATTCGATTTGAGCGTCAGCAATGTATTGGGAGGAAACAATATTTCGGTATCTCAAACCATCCTTAAAACCAAAACCGATATCTTCTTGACGAACCATTCCCTTGAGAACGGCGAAATAACTTTCCCCAGAAAAAGTAACCATCCTAGCCCCTTCAAGTACAAGCACTCCATTTGGTAATACATCAATAACGATCACACTAACTCGACTTTTTAGGTCTTGAGTATTAGCTATTGAACCCCCGCCTTGGTTGCTACTTTGACTCTCAATTTGAGTACCTGGCAACCCACCATTGTGCGTACCTAGTTTGCTATTAGCATACAAAAATTGTTTGACCGCACTTTCAACCTCAAATTGACGATTTCTGACAGAATTTTGAGAAGCTGATAGAGATGAAGTTTCAGCAACATCAATAGTCAACAAATCCCCAACCGCAAAGGCTCTCTTACCTCCGAACATCCCACGTTGATTGTTACTGCTTTTTAACCATAGAGAGGTAGCACTTACAACCACGGGTAAGAGGCTCATCATTAAGACTAAAAAAACTTTGGGCATTGTAATTATTTTCAAAGGTGAACTTTCACACTACTTTCAGTTAAGACTTTGGCGTGAAATTCCTTATCTGAAGAAAGATTCCTTACCTTAACCAGTGATTCCGCAACCCCATCCTCGAGTGCAAGTCCTTTCATCGTTACGTAAATTCCATTGCCTGAAGCGTAAACATCAATTACCTGACCCTTTTTAATCAGAGTAGACTTGGATAAAATACTCCACTTGAGGGGAGAGTTTGCATTTAAATTAGATTGAAGCTCAAAACCTTTAAGGGCTGTGGTATTCGAAACTGAGTTAGCGTGTTGTTTCAAAATATCTACTTTCCGTAAACTAAAATCTTCTTTCTTTAACTTAGTTCCCCGGTTTAAATTCTTAGTAGAGAAATACACATCATTCAAGCTGGCGACCCGCAAGGGATATGAAAAATCTCCTAACTTTTTACCAGCGTCCCAAAGACTAAAACGAATGAAACAACTCGAGCTTAATTCATCGGGAGAAATGTCCCTGATTTTGATTATTGGGGATGAACTTACCTTCAAGGATTGCCAAGAAGTTGACAAATTTACACGAATTTCTCCAGTCGCTTGGTAACGATGCTTGAGGGAATCTCCAAGTAATCGCTCTAAATGATCTGAAGTCAAAAAACTATTGTTCTCTGATGAAACATTAAAGCTTTGGTAACTCTTCGATGTGCTGGGGCGAAGAAAAGCAGCTTTTTTAAGAGAATACGATTGATTCTTACCCTCAAGGTTAAGGGGTTGTAAAAATCTTTCAACTCCAGCTGTGAGAACAGCTGGAAGTAATAAAAGAAAGGTAAGATGTAAATTTACTTTCAATTATCGCTTAAGCTGGTTAACGCGAGAAAGCATATCGTCAGATGTCTGAATCGATTTAGAATTCACTTCGTAAGCACGTTGAGCAATGATCATGTTAACCATTTCCTCAACGACATTTACATTAGACATTTCCAAATAACCTTGTTGCAAAACACCGAAACCATTCTCTCCTGGAGCACCAATTTCAGGGGCACCACTGGCTTCAGTTTGGATGTATAGGTTGCCACCAAGGGATTTCAAACCTGATGGATTTGCAAATCTAACTAACTCAAGCTGGCCAATAATTTGAGTACCCGCGGCAGTTTCGATCGAAACCTCTCCAGTTGTGGC
>JABBBW010000150.1:4484-13325 GCA_018607205.1 Opitutales bacterium
CCTCCGGATCAATTTGAAGACCAGCAGCAAGAGGGAGTGCGTCAGAAGTAGTGAGCTGGCCATCGGGGCCAACTTTAAAAGCACCATCACGAGTATAAGCTTCGGTTCCGTCAGATCGTTCAACTTGAAAAAAGCCGCCCCCATCAATGGCAATATCCATTTTTTCGTTAGTTTGCGTAAGCTGGCCTTGAGTAAATATTTTCGCAGTTGAAACTACTTTAGTTCCATTTCCCATTTCAACTCCTGTAGGGATGACATTTCCTGCACCAGTTTGACCACCCGATTGCCTGGGGTTTTGATAGAGAAGATCTTGAAATTCAATTTTATTCTTCTTGTAACCCGTGGTGTTGACATTGGCGATGTTATTAGAAATCACATTAAGGTTAAGTTGCTGAGCCTGCATGCCCGTCGCACCGGAGTATAAAGATAGATTCATGTGTATTAGTTAGTTTGGCCAAGAGCTCCAATCGCCTTGCCTGTATTTTCATCAAAAGCTTGCACCATTTTCTGGTTCGCCTCGTGTGCACGAGACACTTCAATTAATCCAATCATTTCTTCAATAGCAGATACATTGCTACTCTCTAAAAAACCTTGTAAAACCTTGAAAGAGCCTGGTTCAGCTAATTCTGGCTGAGTCCCCTCCTCTTTGGTGATAAATCCCCCGCCGACTTTTTGCAGATCGGTGATAGGGGTTTCAAAATTAAAAACACCAATTTTAGCAACTAGCTGTTCTCCTTGAAAAACTTGGCCTTCATCATCTATTGATGCATCACCTTGACCTGGCACAAAGGTAATCGCATTACCTCCTTCATCAACAAATTCGTGCCCCATGCTGTTTACCATACCACCATCGGGGTTAGAGTAAAATTGTCCGTCTCTAGTGTATACTCGTTCACCATTTTGGTTCATCAGAGCAAAAAAACCATCTCCGTGTAATGCCAAATCCTGAGGATTTGAAGTCTCTTTTAATTCACCTGCGTTAAAGTCTATTTGGTTCTTCATGACTGGGAACGAACCAGGCATTTCGTTCCTCAACCTATCATGAGTGGATCGAGCAATTTCTCCTCCCTCCACAGCCTCGAAAGATACTGCAACCTTCTTAAAACCTGCAACATGACTAGCCGCAATGTTGTTTGCTATGACATTTTGATACTGTTCAAGACCGCGTAGTGCAGATGCGTTTTCGTATAAAGAGAGATTCACCCATTAAGGAAAGCAATTCTTGCGCCATTAGAGATGAAAGAAATCAATCTCCATCTACGAAAGGTGAATTTTAAAAGAAATCAATAAATACAATCAATTTCTAAAAGTCGTCCGTCAGGCAAATGAATGACGAGAGATGTGGGACGACCATCCTCAGAAACAAGTTCTACTTTAGGGCAGCCCTCTTCTTCGTAAATAACCGCTTTTTCTTGTGGTCTATCCTCAGAAACATTTTTTTGTTTTGCGTCTGCTTCCCCACTCTTTTGGTCTAAAAGTCCTTCAAAATTTGAATCTCCAGATTCAACATCCTTAAAGCCTCTGCCTTTCAAATAACTATCCATATCAAAAAGTTAGCGATAACGAGCAAGGTCCTCTTTGCTAACATCCAAAACTAAACTAATTTCCACCCGACGGTTTTTATCAGGCCGATTAGGAAAACGTACACGATTTGGCTTGGTTGCCCCATGGCCAGTCATACGTTCAAGCTTTCCATCCAATTCACCTGCGGAGTAGTGTCCCAGAGCATTGTTAATTTCGACTGCTTGATAAAGGGACAACTCCCATTCAGCAAGTTCATGATTTTTCACTTTGTCAGCAAGTCCCATAGAGTGTGAGTCGATTCTATATGCCAAAACATGTTGAGATAACAACCAAGACATTCTCTGCATTACCTTTCTTCCATGAGTTGACAGCTTGGAAGATGTAGACTCAAAAATAGGTTTATCATCACCATGATACAAAGTAACCTTCAGACCGTCTGAAGTAACTTCTAATTGAATTGTCGAATCATCTATTTCGTGCAATTTCAACCGTTGATACCAATCTTGGGCAATTCGATGAAGTACATCGATGTCAATTGAAGTCGTATCATTTGTATTTCTCATGGTGGTATCAGACCTGCCAACAATTTGATCCACCATACTTCCTGGTCTTGCATCTTTCTGCTCGATAGGAGTAGATTTAGGAACCCCTGCTTTGTAGGGGTCACGAAAAAAGCGTGTTGTGGCTATGATAACTTCTTCATCTTGTGATAGAATCCACAATACCAAAAATAGGGACATCATCCCAGTTACAAAATCTGCATAAGCAACTTTCCAAGCTCCTCCGTGCCCGAAAGAAAAATTCCGAGACCTTTTAGGGCGTAAGCTAGGCATAAGGCAAAGTTGGATTAGGTCGAGAAATCAACCACCTTTAGCTGCGTCTTTGCATTTTTCTTCAAGATCATCCGCAGTGGGTTGCATAACTTTATCAAGGGAACGCCTTCCTATCTCGACTGCCATGATTGGAGAAAGTCCAGTAGCAAATCCAGAAACAGAGCGTTCTACAATGCGGTAATAAAGCATTTCTTGGCCTTGATTCAAAGAAACCAATCGCCCTAAGGGCACACCAATTCCGTAGGCTAGGAAAATCCCCAAAAATGTCCCACTGAGCGCTGCAGCAACCTTGTAACCGACAGATTCTGGGTCTTCCAAATTAGACATGGTATTAATAATTCCCAAAACAGCAGCCACAATACCAACTCCAGGCAGAGCATCAGAGATCATTTCAATTGCTTTGATAGAACGACTTGCCTCAGCCTCACGACTACTTAGCTCAGACTTTAAAATTCCTCCAATCTCCCCTGGTTTACACCGACCGTCAACGATGGGTCTAAGAGAATTACATAGAAATTCAACTAAACCCTTATCATTTAAGAAAGAAGGATACTTAGAAAAAATAGAACTGTTGTTGGGATCGCTAACATGCTCGTCAAGTGCTGGCGTTCCTTTTCTTCTTCCAAGCATAAAGAGTTCGTATAGCATAACGAGAAGGTCAATAAATTTACCTTGGTCGCTTATACCACCCTTAAAAGCCTTTATGATATCGCTTTTGAGGGTAAGCAGCACCGTCTTTGGACTTGAAACAATTAAAATCCCCAAGCCGATTCCACAAATAATCATAATTTCTCCAGCATGAATCAAAGAAACTGGATTTCCGCCCGCGACCGCAAAACCTCCGATGCAGGAGACAAAAACGATAATCATTCCAACAGTTAAAAGCATAGTGAGAAAAGTTAGTTAATCGGAAGTTTGAAATTTAGCACGAAGAGAAATTATAGAATGTGAAAGGATCTGACTAATCCTTCCATCTGACAAGTTAAAGAGTTGTGCGATCTCAGACAACCTCAATTCCTCTACATAGTAAAGCATCAGAATTTTTTGGCTTTGCTCGGGTAATTCTTTTATGTGCTCTCGAAGGGAAATGATTTTTTCCTTTCTTTCAACTTGATCAAATGCAGTGGGTTCAGTCGGATCGTATAAAGATTCGCCTAAAGATTGGCTTTCATTGTCAGAATCAGAAAAAGAGGATTTTGACTCCAAAGGAACAAAAACAATGGGCTGGGTTTGTTCCAGAAGTTTTGTGTATTCGGCATGAGAAATTTTAAGTTCCTGACAAATTTCATCGTTTGTTGGTGGCCTCTTTAAGGCTCTTTCCAAATCAAGAATTGTAGACTGTAGAGATTTAGCCTTTGCCCGATTAGCCCTAGGTAAATGATCAATCCTTCTCAATTCGTCTAGCAAACCACCTTTAATCCTAAGAGCCGCATAACTACCAAAGGCCCTACCCTTAGATGGATCAAATTGATTAACAGACAAAATAAGCGAACGAACACCAATGCCATACATATCTTCGGTTTCATAACTTTCGGGAAAATGATAACGCAATCGATTTACGATCGACTTAACTAAGGGCAGATAATCCTCGATCCATTGATCACGAGTTTTTTTGCTAGACATTGCCTCACGGTAGTTGTCCGCAGCAATTTCAAAGCGTTTTTGGTTATCCTCGCTGGATAAAATCTTTTGAGCTGAGCCACTCACTTTTTAATATTTGGTTGTTTCAAACTTTTAGAATCATTGGCAACCGCGGCCAAATTAGCTTTAACGGAGGAATTTAATACGGAATCGTTGTTGTCACTCAAAACTTTACCTTTAGACGCAACAGTTTCATGGGATGCCGGAGGGTTAGAATTTACCAAAGCTTGTGAGCTTTGAACTTTTCTAAGGGCTGTGGTTAGCAATATGCGGCCAAAGAATGAAATTACCAAGGAACCAATGGCACCAAATACCAAGCTCATGACAAGGTCTCGGTAAAGAAACAAGGAAAAGGCATAAAAAAACACAAAACCAATAAATCCGCTGAGGAAAAAAAAGAATTTGGCGTCGTCGTTCACAGTTTAAGAATTTTGATAAGATGAAAAAGATTGGGAATATAAATTCTCTGGGAAGGATTTAGCGATCATCTGATTTAGTACATTAGCGGAAAAATCACCCGTAACATTCTGCCCTGTCGAGATACAATAAGGAGATAAACCAGAATCAAAAATAATAGGCCAAAGCTTTGATGCATTAGACAATTCATCAAAATGTGAAATGGCAAGGTGAGTTGCAGAAAGGTTAGAACCAATTTGAATACACTTAGACATAACCTTTTTATCGTATGCACCATTTAAAACAAGGATGCGCGAGTGAACTCCGATAGCGTCCAAAGATGAATTAATCAAAGACCATTCTGTGACATCACTAAGAGAAACTCCTGGTATATCGATAAAAAGAGGAGAATTTAAGCTTGTTGGTGGAACCTTTGCAGCTTCCCGATATAAAGTAACACCTATTACCTCACAGAAAATCCTTAAAGAATCATCTGGATTGGGGACTCCGTTTTCTAATTTAAGTACCATGGGCACTCTTTTCTTAATAAAAACCTCGTGGGCTAATAGTTTGCACAACATGGTCGTCTTACCTGCCCCCGGAGAACCAACTAAAGCAACTTTACTATCAATTGAGACTGGTAATATTGCCTTATAACGATCGGTCAAGCAGAGGGTAACTTTACGAAGTGCATCGGCCAGAGATAAGTCTTGGAGGTTACCAATTTCAGGCCAACTTTTTATTTGAGATATAAGAACCTCATCAAAACCAGCTTTACTCAAAATAGATAGAGGATCTACCTCATCATTGGATTTGTTTCCTCCGGCATCCTCTAATTTATGTTCAAGTTTAGCTTCCTTAGACAAATCAGAATTCACGGAAACCGAATCGCTCTTTACCACTTTTTCAGAGGGTAAAGAATCGGAAGAAATGACTTCTGGAGTTGTTTCAATTGGATCGCTTGAGTCCTTAGAGACCTCAGCTATCACTTCTAGTTTAGGAGATGAAATGAATCGTTTCAATCCCTCCCCTCCAATTTGGCGAACAGAAAGCACCTTGGCGTGATCACCTAATTTATCACGAATCATTCTGACTGCCTCTTCAGCCGAGCGAACTACTAGCCGATACCTTTTTCGCGTGGGATCTTCAGTCACTTTATTTTCCTCTGCGATCATACTAACTGACTAAGTGAGGTTCATTGATTGGAGTTCCCAAGTCATTGCCTTCTTCTGCGGTGGAAGAGGTTTCAAAAGCGGTTGGGATAGAAAATTGAGGAAGAGTTATCGAAGCAAATGGCTCCACCATTGTTTCCGCAGGAATCTCCTGGTACGCAAAGATGGATAACTGTGGATAACTGGGTTCTAGAAAACGCCTGAGGGCAAGCCGGAGATCTGAAGTAGTTACTAGGCAAGGAGTTAATCCCTGATCCGTCATTTCTTCGATTTTAGGGACTATTTCTCCAATTAAATTTTGCGTAAGTTCAGGATCCATAGCCAATCCAACATCAAATTGGCTTTTTTTGACCCGTTGGACAAGGATTTGCTCTAGCTTGGGTTCTAGCGTCATGGAGAGCAGCTTGTTAGGTTCGACTTCATATTCCTTAATGAAGTACATACCTAATCGCTTCCTAGACTGTTCGGAGAGGTCATCAGGGTTTTTGGTTATCGGAGCCATATCAGCAATTGTTTCCAAGACAAGTGAGAGATTCTTAATTGGAATCCTCTCCCTGAGCAGATTTTGTAGGGTTCTTTGGATAATCCCTACACTTACCAGGTCAGGCAATAGTTCGCTGACTAGAGTTGGGTTTTTGTCTTTAATTAGATCCAATAATTTTTGCGTTCCCTCCCGCTCCAATATTAAATACGCCGATTTTTTTAGTGTATCAGAAAGATGTGTTACTAAAACTGAAGAAGGATCAACCACCGTAAAACCTTCAACCTCAGCCTTACGCTTGTCCTTTTCGGTTACCCATTGTGCCTTAATTCCAAAAACTGGTTCTATGGTAGCTATACCACTTAACTTATCATCATTCCCTCCCCCCATGTTCATTGCCAAAAAACGATCGGGCATAATTGATGAACGGGCGATTTCCTTACCCCGTAAAAGAAATCGGTACTCGTTAGGTTCAAGCTCAATGTTATCCCTAACTCCAATCGTGGGAAGAAGCATACCCATCTCTTTGGCAAAATTGGTACGAGCCCCAGTAATTCTGTCGAGAAGATCCCCCCCCTTACCTTTATCTGCCAAAACTAATAATCCGTAGCCCATTTCAAGACCAAAAACTTCCTGTTCAATGGCATTCTCCATCAAGGTATTGCTACTTGGAGTGGCTTCAGTCGCACTAGGTCCACTCCCATGGGTCTGTTGACTAGGGGAAGCACTCGATGAGACACCTGAGGCGTGGTTAAGTGATTGATGACTAAGTTCTTCAATTTCTGCCTCACTGGGTACTTTATTATGGAGATAATAGGCCAGAGCAAAACAAACGACAGAAAGCAAGAAAAAGGGCCAGAAAGTTTCCGAGAGGAATACCGAGAAAAGAAAAAGCATGAATCCAGATATAGCAATTGCACGAGGATAAATGGTAAGTTGTTTGCCAACGAACTCTCCAAGATTTGCTTCATCAGATGAGCGAGTTACCAATATAGCAGCTGCGATCGAAATTATAATTGCGGGAATTTGAGACACGAGACCATCTCCAATTGAAAGAATAGTGTAAGACTGCAAAGCATCAGTCATGGTCATATCTTTTTGAAAATAACCAATAAGAATTCCTCCGATTACATTGACCACCGTAATGAAAATTCCTGCAACTGCATCTCCACGAACAAACTTACTAGCACCGTCCATTGATCCGTAAAAATCAGCATCTTTTTGTATTTTTGCCCTCTTATCGAGTGCTTGTGCTTCAGTAATAATACCTGCATTCATCTCTGCATCAATGGACATTTGTTTTCCAGGCATTGCATCTAGGGTAAAACGGGCTGTAACCTCGGCGATACGACCAGCACCTTTGGTAATTACAACGAAGTTAATAATTACTAGAATAAAGAAAATAACCGCACCAACCACATAATTTCCCCCTACAACGAAAGTACCGAAAGATTGGATAACGGAGCCCGCGTCTCCATCTCCTAAAATAAGCCTGGTAGAAGCAACATTTAAACCAAGCCGGTAAAGGGTTACAGCAAGCAATATGGTAGGAAAAACAGAAAATTCGGGAGGTTCTTTGACATAAACTACCGTCAATAAAATCAACAAAGAAACAGCAATACTGAAAACCAATAAAATGCTTAACAAGTCCTTGTGAATAGGAATAACAAGTAAGAAAACAGCGGCAAAAAGCCCAAAAATGAAACCAAGATCAGAATTTCCCTTAAAGCGAGAAAAGAAAGGAGCAAATTTGGACATAATATCCATCAAATAATAGCAAACTTAGGTTTGCTTTTAGAAAGTAACCTTCTTGCTTTAAGGCGATGGAAATAATAGGCGTTACGCTTGTACACATCAGCAAGTATGCGGGCAACAACTTGATACAATTGTAATGGAATTGCCTCTCCAACAACACCTAAAGCAAAAAGCATTTGAGCAACCGGTTTATCCTCAACCATAGGTACTTCAAATTCTTTCGCAATCGCTCTTATTCTTCGGGCTATCATATCATGTCCTTTCGCAACAACCACTGGAGCATTATCCGTGCCTTTTTCATATTTTAAGGCAACGGCATAGTGAGTTGGGTTGGTAACAACAACATCAGCGGTGGATACATCTTGTAAATTTTGCCCCATTGCCATTTCCATCGCTTTTTTCCTCTGTGCAGACTTTACCTCCTCAGCCACCTCTTTGCTTTTGCGCTCCTCTTTCACCTCCTGCTTGGACATTTTCATCTCCTCGTTGTGTTCATTTTTCTTAATGATAAAGTTGATTATTGCCACAACAAGCAACATCAGTACAAGGAGGGCAAACATGACCAAAAGCAGTTCATAAATGAATCCTGGAATATGTTGTATCGGTATCGGTGCGTAGAAAATTGGATCCTTTAGAAAAATTATGACCGTAAGCCAAACAACGGTGCCAATAGATAAAAACTTAAGGAAATCCACTGCAAAAGTTTTAAGAGCTTTTAGACCCCAAATTCGCTTTATCCCACTTATGGGGTTCATTTTACTAAACTTAGGTTCTAAAGCCTTGGGGGTAAGACTAAAGCCAGTTTGAACACCCTCGGCTAATAAAGATGCAAAAAAACATCCAACAAGCATTGGAAGAACAATCAACCCCATTGCCAAATAGGACTGGCTAAACATTGTGGACATTCCTTCTTGTGTTGCCTGAATGCTGCTTAGGTTTTGAAAAATAGATTTAGTAAAAAGCATAAGCTCGCCAGCCTTGGCTGGAGCCCAAAAAAATAATACTAAAAGACCGGCAAGTAATGTGGCCGTCATTCCAA
>JABBBW010000053.1:0-1475 GCA_018607205.1 Opitutales bacterium
TCTTTAGCTATCTTACCCATTGAGGAATTAGACTTGTCCGGATGCTCGACTCAAAACCTATCTTTTACTCATTCGATGCCTTTAACCAAGTTGGACATCTCAGATACCAACCTTCTCGACCTTCGTCCGCTTGCTGAGAAACCATTAGATAAATTATTTCTTCAAAATTCAAAAGTCGAAAACTTGTCCCCACTTGCAGACTGTCCGCTAGAAGAATTGAATTTAAACAAGACACTTATTTCTGATCTTGCACCTCTTCGGGGAAGTCCACTCCGCAACCTAGAACTCAGAAAAACTGAGGTCAATGACCTTGGTCCATTAATGGAGTCCCCTTTAGAAAATTTAACATTGCCCGGATCTCCGATTTTCTCAATCGCTCCACTGACTTATTGTCCGCTAAAAAATTTAAATTTAATCGGCCTCGGCCTTGATGATCTATCTCCACTCAAAGAAATGCAGCTTACCAGTTTGTCTATATCTCCACTTGAATTGAATATCGAAGATTTTTTGCTTTTGAATGAGATCAATACTTCCTATTTGATCGGACCTGGCGATGACCCTAAACAGACCATTAAGCAATTCATGGACAAATACAGTAATCACAAAGATCAATAAATCGGTTTGTTTGCCGGATCCCCCAATTTACATTAGCTTATACTTACATGAATTCCAAAAGAGACCATTTGAAAGGCGCTAAGGACTATTACGATGTAGTAGTCGTGGGTAGTGGACTGGGCGGATTAACTGGTGCTAATTGTTTAGCAAAACAAGGTCATTCTGTACTCTTGCTGGAAAACCACTATCAATTTGGAGGCTTAGCAACATGGTTTAAGCGGGCAGGGGGACATATTTTTGATATTTCACTCCATGGATTTCCTGTAGGCATGATCAAGTCCTGCCGTAGATATTGGACCAAGGAAATTGCTGATTCGATTGTTCAATTAAAAAATATACGATTTGTTAATCCGCAATACGATCTTAGGACCACATTTGATCGTATGGACTTTACTAATATTCTTCACAATACCTTTAAGATTGCCCGTGAAAGGGTGGAAGAATTTTACGATCATTTACGCAAGATGGATTATTTTGCTCAAGATGGACGAACTATCGGGGATCTCCTAGAAGAATTCTTCCCAGGGCGCGACGATGTCAAGAGGCTCCTCTTAGAACCAATTTCCTACGCAAATGGCTCATCCTTTATGGATCCAGCCATTGCTTACGGGATTGTTTTTACCAATTTTATGCGCAAGGGGATTTATACCTTCAAAGACGGCACCGACTCTTTAATTCGTAAAATGGTTAATGAACTACGAAGCAATGGAGCAGAACTGCGCCGCCAATGTTTGGTTGAAAAACTAATTACTGAAGAGAGAGATGATAAATCATGCGTTACTGGAGTTATCGTTAATGGGAAAAAAATTCGCTGTGGGGCCGTTCTTTCTAATGCGAATCTAAAAAACACTATTGAAAAT
>JABBBW010000053.1:1502-13320 GCA_018607205.1 Opitutales bacterium
GCTGGGTCTATCAAAACTGCCTAAGAGATTTGCCTCGCAAGCTAAAGAAGTTCGACTAAACAGCACATCCTGCCAAGTTTATATTGGGCTGAAAAAAGGGGCAGTAATCCCTGAATCAGTTGGCGACCTGATATTCACATCGGAATCTGCAAATTTTTCGACCGATGAACTTGCAGACTTTCACACTACAAGCCGCACTTTCTCGATTTACTACCCCGATACCCGGCCTCACCGGAAAGACCCAAGGTACAGCATTGTTGCCTCCTTAAATGCAAACTGGAAAGATTGGGGCAAACTAAGCGATGAAGAGTACGAAAAAGCTAAAAAAAGACTTTGCGAGGAAAGCTTGGAGGCTCTCGAAAAAATAATTCCTGATATCAGGGATAAAATTGATCATTTGGAAGCCGCCACTCCCAGAACGATTAAACATTATACCCAACATGCAAACGGGGCAACATTCGGAACTAAGTTTGAAGGCTTAGAAGTTTCAGGAGACTTACCAAAATACGCACCCGGACTTTTTCATGCCGGTTCGGTTGGAATTATTATGTCCGGCTGGCTTGGTACCATTAATTACGGAGTGATCACAGCTAATAAAATAGATAGCTTTTTACGGCAAAAACCTGGTAAGGGTAATCCAGACGATATTGACGAGTCTACCTTTGCCATTGCCTGAGAGGCTTTCATTCTCTAGCTCTCTTCCTTGTATATGGAAGAAATTTATCGTCGCATTCCTCATCGCCCCCCCTTTCTCTTTATCGATAAAATTATCGAGATTACAGAAACTGGGGCTCGTGCAGCCCTAACAATCCGTCCTGACTTTTCTTTTTTCGAAGGACACTACCCAGGTAATCCAATTATGCCTGGGGTCCTCCTGTGTGAGTCGGTTTTTCAAACGGGAGCCATTTTTCTCGCCGATCACTTGCAGTCCGAATCTTTAAATGACAGTTCAGTAACTCCTGTTCTTTCGAGAATTCGAGATGCTCGATTCAAACGCATGGTAAAGCCAGGCGACGAAGTTGAAATTTCCGTAACTTTAGGCGAAAAGATGGGGCAGTTCTTCACAATGACTGGAGAAATTCGCAAAGAAGGTAAAGTTGCCCTGACCATATCTTATGCACTGGCTATGGTTAGAGAAAATCCCCCCAAGTGAGTTTTCTCAACCTCAGAGGAAAAACCTTTTTAGTCGTTGGAGTCGCCAACCGCAAAAGTGTAGCCTGGGCGGTTGCCAAGGTATTAGAATCTGAAGGGGCAAACCTGCTTTATTGTGTTCGCAGCGAAAAACGTCGTTTGGAATTGCAAAACCTCCTTCCTTCACAAAGCCCCATTTTCATCTGTGATTTTGAAAGCCCTGCAGACTTAGAAAATTTACAGACCACTCTAGAATCCGAACCAGAACTCCAATTAAACGGCGTAGTCCATTCCATCGCCTTTGCCAACTATACTGACGGAGTAAAACCTTTTCACGAAACCAAAAGAGAGGACTTTCTTCAAGCAACTCAAATTTCATCATTTTCCTTGGTCGAATTGGCCAGGATCTGCAAACCATTCCTCGTTAAAGATGCATCCTTTATAACCATTGGTATTTCTTCCACTGAAGTAACTGCTGAGAATTATGGATATATGGCCCCAATAAAAGCATCTCTGGAAGCTTCCATACGATACCTTGCAAAATCATTCTCAAAGGATACTTCAGTAAGATTTAATTCGGTAAATGCTGGTCCCTTGAAAACCAGTGCATCAGCAGGAATCCCCGGATATCTCGTTAATTATTTGTATGCTGAAAAATTGACATTTCGAAAGAAAGCTTTGCAGACCGAAGAAGTTGCCAACTTGGCCGCCTTTTTACTGAGCCCACGCTCCTCTGGAATTAATGGGCAAGGAATTGTTATTGATGCAGGAATGGGAATGAATTATTTCGATCAGGAAATTGTTCAGGAAGCCATGCGTTTGAACCCATGAGTTTCTCATCTGTGGTAATCGAAGGGATGGCTTACTCCCTGCCTCCCGAAATTTATAAATCTTCTGATATCGAAAAGAAGCTTTCTCCACTGTATGAATCTTTAAAATTACCCACTGGTCGCTTAGAGTTGATGACCGGAATCTCTGAGCGCCGACTTTGGCCGAGCAACTTCAAACCCTCTCAAGCCTCTGCCGAAGCTGGGCTTAAGCTTTTACAATCAGGAATTAATGGAAGCGAAGTGGATTTACTTATTCATTGCTCGGTATGCCGAGATCGCCTGGAACCTGCCACTGCATCCTATGTTCATCGGTTGATGGGACTGGGCGGCGGCACCCAAATCCTTGATATTTCCAATGCTTGCCTTGGTTTTTTAAATGCATTGGTACTGGCAGGTTCTATGATTGAAACTGGGCAAATTCGCCGGGCCATTTTGGTCGCTGGAGAGAATGGGGCACCTTTAGTTGACAAAACCATTCAACTATTAAATGAGGGTGATCATACCCGAAAATCGATCAAGCCATTTTTTGCCAACCTTACCATCGGAGCAAGTGCGGTTGCATGGTCTATTGCCCATCGAGACTTAGTTGATAAAGATTGTCCATCCATGGGCTCATGGGCTACGGAGACCGATACTTCCTATAATGAATTATGCCAAGGGGATACCTCCGGGGATGACTTGGTCATGCAGACCGACTCGGAAGAGCTTCTGCATGCGGGTATTTCGGTAGCTCAACGGGCATGGGCTAAATTTCTTAAAATTCAAGATTGGGAACCTCGTGATCCAGAACTTCTAATCACTCATCAAGTCGGGAAAGCTCACAGCCAGGCAGTGCTTGAAGCCCTTTCCATTGATCCATCAATCAATTTTTCAAGCTTTGAGAACCTGGGTAACTGCGGATCGGCATCTCTTCCGATAACTTATACGCTTGCGTGTGAAAAAGATCCGCAAAACCTCTTACGGAAAACGGCACTATTGGGAATAGGCAGTGGTCTATCCAGCTTAATGCTTTCGATTAATCCTTGAACATTCCATCCAATCTTAAGGATTCTTATCCTTTTCAACCTAAGCGGTTCAAACTTTCCAACGGACATTCCCTAAGCTACTTGGACGAAGGTAGTGATGAGAAAACGCCCACATTATTCCTTCACGGTAATCCCACCTGGTCATTTTATTACCGTAAGGCCGTCCGTTTTTGGAAGGATCATAGCAGATGTATTGCGGTTGATCATTTAGGTTGTGGACTTTCTGACAAGCCAAGTTCTTCTTCTTTCTCCTATAACCTGCAAAATCATGCTACCAATCTTTTGGAGTTGGTTGATTCATTAAACCTTCAAAACTTTAATTTAGTAGTGCATGACTGGGGAGGAGCAATTGGAATGACTGCGTTTGCTGATCAAGCTCATCGAATTCGTAAGATCGTATTGCTCAATACCGCTGCCTTTCCTTCCCGAGATGTACCTCGCCGTATTCTGTTCTGTCGACTTCCAGTCATTGGTGAATTTTTTGTCCGAGCACTCAATGGATTTGCTGGTCCGGCAACTTGGATGGCATCATCCAAAGGAATGACAGACTCAGCTAAAAAAGGATTGCTCCAGCCCTATGGGAATTGGAAAAATCGTGTGGCTATCTGGAATTTTGTTAAAGACATCCCTTATGAGCTTAATCATCCAACCCTTTCGATTCTTCAATCCACGGCAGAAAAGCTAAAGGGATTTTCAACCACTCCAGCGATGGCATGCTGGGGAATGAAAGACTTTTGCTTCCATGGTGGGTATTTAGAAAAATGGGAGAAGCAATGGCCCCATATAATATCCCATCGTTTTGCAGATTCGGGTCACTATATTTTGGAAGATTCTTTTGAAGATGTAAGGGCCAAAGTAGAACCCTTCTTGTTTGCCAATGAGTAAGACTGGAGGAAGACAACTGCTTCCGCTTGCCAAGCCATGCAGACGAAACCATGTTAGGTGCAAGCATGAGCAAGAAAACTCCATTAAAGAATCGCTCTGAGAGATCCGGTAACCTTGTATCAATTGCCCCTTATGATAGCACTTCTAATGGTTATAAAAAGGACCCCAGGCAGAGCCCACAAACTGGGTTCGGGGCCTACCTTACAGTTGCAATCTTGGTTTTTTTAGTGGTCTTTTTTGTCGGCATTTATGAACTTGTCGTGGAAACGTGGATACGACTGAAATAGAATTAGAAACCAAAAGCGAACCGGAAAACCCGGAACTGGAGGTAGTTCGATTCTTAGACCACTTGACCCTGGAGCGAAGATTATCTGCCCACACATTACGAAACTACAAAGGAGCACTTCAAAAGTTTGCCCATTGGCTATGCCAGGAGTCAAAAGAAAAGAAACTCATTAAGGTGGATAGGCAAATTGCCCGGTCTTATCTTATTGAGGCTCAAAATTCTTTATCGCGTAGAACTTTAGCCAATCAAGTGTCCGCCCTACGCTGCTTTTACCAGTTTTGCCAAACCCGTGGCTGGGCAAACTCCAATCCTTTTAAAAACTTATCTCTGCCTAAAGCTGAAAAATCTCTCCCTAAATTTTTAACTGAGAAACAGGCACGCTCGCTTATGACAGCCCCGGCCTTGGTTCACCAAGACTCCAATCAAGCTGATTTTCTGGCTACGCGCGATGGGATCATTCTTGAACTCATGTATGGTGCCGGACTTCGAGTAAGCGAGGTTGTGAGCTTAAATCATGAACACTTAGATCTGCCCAATAGGATAATTCGAGTAATAGGAAAAGGGAATAAGGAACGAACCTGTCCAATTGTATCGATTACCGCATCAAAGCTCGTTCAGCTTCGAAAGTCCTACAGCAATGACGCCTCGTTACATGCTCCTGTATTTACAAATCGATCAGGGAAAAGACTATCCACGAGATGGGTACAATTATTTCTCAAAAAATGCCTAAAAATTGCATCGCTCCCACAAGACTTTACCCCTCACAAACTCAGGCATTCCTTTGCAACCCATCTTTTAGATAATGGGGCTGACCTCCGAGCAGTCCAAGAACTCCTCGGCCATGCAAGCCTATCCACCACCCAAGTGTATACCCATGTATCTGTGGGCAGGTTAAAAAACGCTCATAAACTCGCCCACCCGAGAGCCTAAGACTAGCCTTATGGTCAGATACTTTATAATTTCCCTTCCCTTATCCATTGCGATTTTTTTCTGGGTGAAAGATGGCTCCAGGCTCTCTTTTTGGGCAACCAGTGAGGAAATTCATCAAGAAGTACCAGTAGTGGAAGGAATGCCTGAACTGGGCACTCAAACTCAGGTGATTTGGAAAGATCGTTTTATATGCGGTATCGAAACCCCAATATTGGGCTTAACCCTTTCTTCACTCCTGACCTTGGGATCGTTTTATCAAAAAAGAAGTTTGAAAAAAATGCCTCACTGATTCGTACTAAACAAATGAAATTTATTTATTCTTTTTTATTATTTGCTCCTCTTTGCATATTCGGGTCGCCCAAATCATTTGATTTTAAAGACCCCAAAGGGGTAAACACCATCATTTTTCAATTGGATGCATTATTGGAATCTATAAGCGGTTCAGCTGGGGGAATTTCAGGAATAATTTCCTACGATCCAACGAAACCAGAATCGACCAAGGGAACAATCGTCCTTGATGCATCAAGCCTAAGAGTCGATAATTCTGTGCTTCAGGAACATATGCACGGAGAAGGCTGGCTGCATGTATCAAAATTTCCTCAAATCGTATTCTCACTTTCTAACCTTAGAAACATTAAAACAGAAGCTCGTGCCCTCAAAGCAACAGCTGAGGGAAAAATGACGATTCGAAATGTTACTATAATCATGGAAGTTCCAGTAGAACTGACATACCTCGAAGGCTTGCTTGAAAAAAGGAATAAGATCCCAGGGGATTTACTGGTGGTACGCTCAAAATTCAAAGTTAAACGGGACGATTTCGGCATCAAACCTGGAGAATATTTGGACAAAGTTGCTAACGAGATTGAAATCTCGATTAATCTTGCCGGAGCCTACCCAACTCAATAATTTAGAAATTTACCCCACGAGAGAGAAATCTCTCACCCCAATAAGCGAGAGCGCCCCTAAGCGTTCTCGCTTTTTTTTTAAGATATGTTAATTTCTTTCCTTTTCCGTGAAAAACAAGAATATACATCCGATCTCTGATCGATTAATTGCTCAAACTGAGAAAGAGAAACTTCTCGGAAGTAAAGGTACTGTCTTTTGGCTTTATGGCTTATCTGGTTCCGGGAAAAGTACCATGGCTTTAAAGATGGAAAAACGCCTTCATGAAAAGGGTATTCATTCCGTAGTTCTAGATGGTGACAACCTCCGTTCAGGACTGAACCAGGACTTAAGCTTCTCCGAAAAAGACCGTCGTGAAAATATTCGTCGAGTTAGTGAGGTTGCCAAAATCTTTTCAGCAAATGGCCTTATTGTTTTCGTTTCATTAATTACCCCATTGCGTGAATTCCGTCAAAGTGCACGAACGATTATCGGAGATCATTATTTCCAGGAGGTTTTCGTCAAAGCCTCCTTTAATACTTGCCAGGAACGTGACGTGAAAGGCCTGTATGCTAAAGCAAGTGATGGACTGGTGCCTTCTTTTACAGGGCAGGGGTCTGATTTTGAAGAACCCGTAGATCAACAATTCATTATAGACAGCGAAAGAGAGAGTGAGGATATTTCATCTGATAAACTTTTCCAATTCGTTCTCGATTCAATTTCTCTTTAAGCAAATGAAAAACTATAACCTTACCCATTTGGAACAACTAGAGGCGGAAGCTATATTCGTACTTCGCGAGACAGCTGCCCAGTTTGAACGACCAGGATTGCTTTTTTCCGGAGGCAAAGATTCCATTGTTATGGCTCACTTAGCCTACAAAGCATTTTTTCCAGCTAAGTCCCCCTTTCCACTGGTTCATGTAGATACTGGGCATAATTTTCCGGAAACCATAGAATTCCGGGATCAATTTGTAGATAAGGTTGGATCTCAACTAATCGTCGGGTTGGTTCAGGATTCCATTGATCAAGGTACTGCAGTTGAAGAAACTGGTCCCAATGCAAGTCGCAACGCTCTTCAATCAATAACTTTACTCGAAACAATTGAGTCACAGAGTTTGGATGCTGCCCTTGGAGGTGGTCGTCGAGATGAAGAAAAGGCGAGGGCTAAAGAGCGTTTTTTCTCTCACCGCGATGCATTTGGACAATGGGATCCCAAAAACCAGCGTCCTGAATTGTGGAATCTTTTCAATGGTAGAAAAAGCCAGGGTGAACACTTTCGGGTTTTTCCCTTGAGCAACTGGACAGAAATGGATGTTTGGCAATACCTTAAAAAAGAAAAAATCGAACTCCCTTCGCTTTACTTTTCACATGAGCGCGAAATTATTGAGCGAAATGGATCCCTTCTCGCAGTGAGTGATTTTGTCATTCCCAACGACAAGGAAACTCCACGAAGAGAAATTGTTCGCTTCCGCACCATTGGCGATGCCACCTGCACGGGAGCTGTTCTTTCCACGGCTGCCAACTTGGATGAAGTCATTGCCGAAGTGGCAGCTTCACGGGTAACTGAGCGTGGAACCCGGGCAGATGACCGAAGATCGGAATCAGCCATGGAAGACCGCAAAAAACAGGGATATTTCTAATTATTAACCGCCACTTTTCATGAGCGAAGACAAAAACTATCTAAATATGGATCTCTTACGTTTCACCACTGCAGGCAGTGTGGACGACGGCAAGAGCACTTTGATCGGCCGACTTTTTCACGACACAAAAGCGATTTTTGAGGATCAATTGGAAGCAATTGAAGTCAGCAGTAAAAAAAGAGGGGATGAACATGTAAACCTTGCCCTTCTAACCGACGGGCTGAAAGCTGAAAGAGAGCAGGGCATAACCATAGATGTTGCTTATCGTTATTTTGCCACACCCAAACGAAAGTTCATTATTGCTGATACGCCTGGCCATATCCAGTACACCCGAAATATGGTGACGGGTGCATCAACCGCGAACTTAGCCCTTATTCTGGTAGATGCAAGGCACGGAGTCGTCGAACAGACTAAAAGACATAGTTTCATTGCCGATCTGCTCGGGATCAAACACGTCGCCGTGTGCATTAACAAAATGGACTTGGTTGGCTATGAGGAAGATGCATACATTAAAGTTCTCGAACAATTTACCGATTTTGCCAGTCGTTTGGAGAATGTTACCGATATTACTTTTATACCCATCTCTGCATTAAAAGGAGACAATGTAGTGGATAGATCAGAAAACATGAATTGGTATAAAGGTCCGCCCTTACTTTATCACCTGGAGAATGTATATGTTGGATCGGATTTCAATCATGTGGACGCCCGCTTCCCAGTGCAATGGGTCATTCGTCCTCATTCTGATGAGCATCATGACTTTCGTGGTTTTGCAGGTCGTGTTGCGGGAGGTGTTTTTAAAACGGGAGATGAAGTGACTGTTCTTCCCTCAGGGTTTTCTTCAAAGATCAAAAAAATCTTGCTCGCGGATCAAGAACTCGACGAGGCCTTTCACCCCCAGTCCGTCACCATCTTGTTGGAGGATGAAATTGATGTAAGCCGAGGTGACATGTTGGTCAAACCAAACAACCAACCAAATAATTCTCAGGACTTGGATGCTCGTATTTGCTGGTTTTCAGGAGCTAAAAAACTTAAAAAAGGAGCCAAGTTCCTTTTTCGACAAACGACCAAAGAGGCACAAGTCTTAGTTAGTGAAGTTCGCTACAAAATTGATGTAAACTCCCTCAGGAAAAACGAAGATGATCAGGAATTGGGCATGAACGACATCGGTCGTGTCGCCCTGAGAACTTCCCAACCTGTTTTCTGGGACTCATACCGCAGGAACCGTAATACGGGGAGTTTTATTTTGGTCGACCCTTTTACCAATGAAACTTTGGGCGCAGGAATGCTCCGTTAGAAGGGGATTCTTTCCTTCTGTTGGCATAATCTTTCCGTCTTATTCTATTAGACCTCATTGATTCTTTCTAATTTTCATACAAAACCTTACCGTCTAAACTTATTTCTGATGAAATTGAAATTACTGTTTTTACTAACTGCCATTGTCTTGACCGCGCCTTTGTACTCACGATTGATCGCCGCTGCACCCTCAGAGCAATTACCTAAATCAGGACCTTATGCTTGGACAACCGACCACCTGCAAATTGGGGTACGTTGGCAACCTTTTGGGCTTCCCGGATGCGAACTTTACGATGCGAACCGACCACTGATATCCAAGCACAGTAGTTATGCCCAGTTTTGGGTAAGTTGGAATGCAGTGGAACCAAATGAAAAGAATACGGATTACAAGAATCATATGTCCGCTCACTTACAATCGATCGAAAATGCGGTTAATCTATGCGTTGAGCGAGGAGTGAAGGTTGAATTTGTGATGTGGCATACACCCAGGTGGGCATCGGTTTCTGGAAACGCTGGACCTTGGCGCCCCAAAACAGGTCTGCACGCCGAATTTGTCTCCCGAATTGCTGAACATTTTAAAGGTCGTGTAGATGCCTATCAACTCTACCACGAAGTAAACCTACAAGGTATGATGAAAGAAGCGGACTCTGACTTTATTATAGAGGAAATTTTTAAGAAAGGTGCCAAAGCTGTTCGCTCCATCTACAACCGAGAACCGAGAATGCCAGTAATAATATCCACCTCAGGAACTTCTCCTTGTGAAGGATGCGAATCTCTCGCCGGATTAAAGGGAAAGGGTGCAGTGGCCGTGGATGATTACTACGATCAGCAAATTGCCTCCACCGAAATGATGAAAGGAGTCGATGCCCTCAACATGAATGTATCCGACCACTTCAACGGCTATGGGATGATGGATGGGCACATCATTCCCAATGTCTGGAGCCAATATGATTTAGTGCGGAGCAAACTGGATGCTGCCAACTTATATTCCAAAAAAATCCTCTCTTCTGAATCCTGGATAGTATGGGATGATTCGAACATCAATCATGATGTCAATGCTGACGGGGTAAAGAACGAGAAAGATTCTTTCGATAAAACAGTTACCATCTTTGGAAAATTATTAGAAAGAGGTTTAAATACAATGAACATGCCGTGGTGTGACAATTCAAGTAAATGGTCGATGGGCTTAGTCAAACGTGTAGATTACAACGGCAGAATCAAACAATTAAAACCCAAATGGGTTATTCCTTCAAATGACGGAGGACCTGACATCATAGCTCGAAAAATCGGGTTAAGAGGCAACTCCGATGACACCATGATACCTGTAGAGGTTCAATCCAGTGGACTTCCATTCACCGAAGCAAACTACATAAATCCTGGGGACCCAAACCACCTTCATTACTATGCCTGGCGATGGTATGCCCAAATTTCTGGAGGTTCTGACGAAGTGATTCGCCATGCACTTGCAGGGGAGGAGGGCAATAATATCACGGTACTTGGAATGGGCATGACTGGAAATGAACACTACCGAATTTCTTCTTATAACCGCTCAAAAAAATCCTTCACCGTGCTTATTTACTCTGGAGGAGCAAATGGAAAAGAAAAGGCAAATGTTTCAATTCCTTCAACCATTCAAAACGGAAAATATTATAACAACGAGCATTCAAAGATAGACTTTCGTGGAGAAGGCATAAAGAACGCACGAAAATATTCTACAAGAATTATAACCAAGGAAATAAGTCGTGAAGACGGAAGCGACCAGAACGTGAGAGAGATCGTACTTAAAAACCAAGTGGTCAGTGAAGGAAAACTTACCGCCCTTGTGGATGGGATGAACAAATTCACCACTATCGAATTCTCACCAATCAATTAAAGATCAGTTATATCCTTGTCTGCTTGTAATATTTTTTTTGCATCACGCAGCTCTTTTCCCCTCATAAACACTTTGTGAGTCCACAGAGCTCGTCTTGATTCCACAGGTAGACGATTCAAAACATTGGCCACTAAGAGGCAAACAGACAAACAAAGTAACGAAAACACCGAAGGGTCGTAGAGATAAAAGAACACCATAGTAGATAACAGAATAAAAAGTATCACGAGAATTCGAACGCTAAAGACTAACCTTTTACAATTCTCCAGATATTGCATCACTGACCCACAGGTTACACAGTGTGGAATCTCCATGTTTTCAGAATAGGCACCACCATCCAAATCAGCACGGGCTACTGTTGTCCATTTTCTACGATAATCGGTAAAATCTGAACAAGTTGAGCACCACGGTTCTTCTTTTTTCTCCTCGCTTAGGTCAACGATTTCATCTTCCATTTGTTTACTCTGTACAAGATGATTGAACTTCGCAAGTCCATGACAATTAGCTGCTATAATGCGATCTAAGAACTACTATTCTATCCGTTTTACGTTGAGAGATATTTTATCCATCCTAAAGATTTAAATGGACCAAAAAAACACAAAGGATGAACGAGATGGTAGAATGCTGTTAAATTCGGTTCCTGGAGTTGGTCCAATTACCCTTAGTCGTTTACTCGAAAATTTCCACAATGACCCTTGGGGAATTCTCAATGCCAATGAATCCGAGCTCAAAAGGGTTAGAGGAGTGGGGGAACAAGCATCCACAGCTATTTGCAAAGCTCAATCATCTGGATGGTTGGATAAAGAAAAAGAAAAACTAGAGAAGATGGGTGGACATTTTCTCCTTAGTTCTGAGATTTCCAACTATTTAAAAGAGCTATGCGATCCTCCAATCGGATTGTATTGCCTTGGGGAAATACCAAAAATGCCTTGTATCTCTATTGTAGGCACCCGCATTCCAACGATGTACGGAAAGAAAATGGCCCGTAAAATCGCCTCGGGATTGGCAGAGTCTGGAATATGCGTCGTTTCAGGTATGGCTAGAGG
>JABBBW010000042.1 GCA_018607205.1 Opitutales bacterium
GTATGTCTAGAGGAGTGGATACTGCTGCCCACGAAGGAGCTCTAGAGGCAGGTGGAAAAACACTGGCATTTCTGGGTAGCGGGCTTGATATCATCTATCCACCGGAAAACCTCAATCTCTACCGAAAGATTCAAAATTCTGGAGCTGTTCTTTCAGAGTTTCCCTTGGGAAGAAGAGCGGATCGTCGAACTTTTCCGATGAGAAACCGCTTGGTTGCTGGAGTTTCCCTTGGGGTTTTAGTTATAGAATCTGCAAAAGCCGGAGGGAGTATGATTACAGCAAAATTTGCTGCAGAACAGGGCAGAACTGTATTTGCACTTCCCGGTAGAGTGGACCAAGCAGAATCACAAGGATGCTTGGACCTACTAAGGGATGGGGCCACTCTTGTTCGTAATTCTGCAGATATATTAGATGAAGTGGCACCGATGCTCGATTTTGCTTCGTTATCATATCCAAGTGGTGATTTATCTGTTAAGAAAAAAGACTATTCTTCACTCGATAATGACGAACAAATAATAATGGAAAAATTAAGGGGGGGAGATGCTTTTACCGTCGACCAATTTGACCAAGTTACGCAATTGGCACTTCCCCAAATTATGTCCACCTTAACCATGCTGGAAATTCGTGGATTAATTCTAAAGCGAACGGACGGTTCCTACGAAGCCACATAAAATACAATTCTACAAATCTTTGTATTTGTATGGTTGCCTTTGCCAAATTTGCGCCATTGAATAATAAGTAGTTTAGGGGAGCCCGGGGATGATGGGCTGAGAAGTTGGATCCATTCCGCCAACGACCCTCCGAACCTGATGCGTTTTGCGCCGTAGGGAAAACTTTTTCTTTAATCGCTTAAGGAAAAGGCTCTACGACAACGAATGAATCTTTAAAAACATTCAGTATGATCCAAAAAGTCGAAGACCAACAATCACCAAAATCTCTTTTCCCTAATTCTCGTCGGGTTTATTTAAAAGGGAAACTTCACGACCTCGATGTACCCATGCGGGAGATCGAACTTTCCGATACTCGGCTCCCTGACGGTAGCATGGAAAGTAATGAATCCGTCAGAGTATACGACACCTCCGGTCCATGGGGTGATGCTGACTTTCATGGTGATGTGAATAAAGGACTTCCCACTATGCGACAGTCATGGATTAAAAACCGTGGAGATGTTGAATTAATTGAAGGTAGAAACATCAAGCCAATAGATAATGGTTTCCTATCCGATCGGCACGACGAAAGATCACGTGAAAAATCCCAGGAACTCCCAGATTTCGACCGTTCGAAAGTCACCATCCTTCGTGCCAAAGGGGGTAAACCAGTCACACAATTGCAATATGCACGGGAGGGTATAATAACACCCGAAATGGAATATGTAGCAATTCGTGAAAACATGAAGTTGCAAACTTTGGCTAACGAACTCCAAACCTCTCCCGATGAGCTGACCAACTCTCTTAAACATCAGCACCCCGGCAATTCCTTTGGAGCCGCGGTTCCTCAAGAGGTAACTCCGGAATTTGTTCGCGATGAAGTTGCCCGTGGTAGAGCGATCATTCCGGCAAACATCAACCATCCAGAGCTCGAACCCATGGCAATCGGACGAAATTTCCTTGTCAAAATAAATGCAAATATTGGAAATTCAGCTGTCGCATCATCCATTGAGGAGGAGGTCGAGAAAATGCGGTGGGCAACCAAGTGGGGAGCCGACACATTAATGGATCTGTCCACTGGCAAAAATATTCACCGCACTCGCGAATGGATCCTTCGTAATTGTCCAGTTCCTGTTGGTACCGTTCCCATATACCAAGCCCTAGAAAAAGTGGGCGGAAAACCCGAAGAATTAAATTGGGATATTTTCCGTGACACCTTAATTGAGCAAGCTGAACAGGGGGTAGATTATTTCACCATTCATGCAGGGGTTCTGCTACGCTATGTTCCGATGACAAGAAACCGGATGACAGGCATTGTGAGCCGAGGTGGTTCCATTATGGCAAAGTGGTGCCTTTCACATCATAAAGAAAATTTTCTGTATGAAAGGTGGGATGATATTTGTGACATCATGGCAGCCTATGATGTGTCCTTTTCTATAGGAGATGGATTGCGCCCCGGTTCAATTGCTGATGCCAATGACGAAGCCCAGTTTGCCGAACTTAAAACCCAGGGGGAATTAACCACCCGAGCATGGAATAAGGGGGTTCAGGTAATGAATGAAGGCCCCGGACATGTTCCTATGCACATGATCAAGGAAAATATGGACAAGCAGTTAGACTGGTGCCACGAAGCCCCTTTTTACACGCTTGGACCCTTAACCACTGATGTTGCCCCAGGTTACGATCATATAACTAGTGGAATAGGAGCTGCCATGATTGGATGGTATGGTTGTGCCATGCTTTGCTATGTGACTCCCAAAGAACACCTAGGCCTTCCTGATCGTCAAGATGTCCGTGAAGGTGTAATCACTTACAAACTTGCTGCCCATGCAGCAGATCTTGCTAAAGGACACCCTGGTGCCCAATACCGCGACAATGCATTATCAAAAGCACGTTTTGAGTTTCGATGGGTTGACCAGTTCAATCTGTCTTTGGATCCTGAAAAAGCCAAAGAATTTCACGATCAAACACTACCTCAAGATAACGCAAAGACTGCACATTTTTGCTCCATGTGCGGACCTCATTTTTGCTCCATGAAAATATCTGAGGATGTCCGAAGATTTGCAGATGAACAAGGGTTAAGCAATGAGACTGAGGCTATCGATGTGGGTATGGCACAAAAAGCAAAAGAATTTCTTGATTCAGGTGCTGAAATATATTCTGGGCCACCTCCAAAAGAATGAAGGTATTTCTGAACGATAAATTAAAAGATTTAGAAGATGGATTGGACCTTGAGGGCCTATCCATTGAGTTGGGTTTGGCCAACATGAAAGGCTGGGCTATCGCAGTAAACGAATCCATTGTCCCCAAAGAAAAACATAAGCTTACAACTTTACAGGATGGTGATCGGATTTTGCTCATACAAGCTACTCAGGGTGGTTAATGGAACACCCTTTAGCCATATTGATTTCCGCCGCATCCTTAAGGGATGGTGAAGCAGGTATAATATCGGATTTGTTTGAAGTGGGTTTGCAAAGATTTCACCTACGCAAACCAGATGCCACAGCATCCGAGGTAGCAAAACTCTTAGGTCAAATTCCCGATATTTATCATGGTCGGATTGTCCTCCATCGCTTTCCTGAGCTAATAAAAGATTTTTCGCTTTGTGGATACCATCATTACTCAAAAGAAAAACTGGTCGAAACGAAGGGGACGATTAGTCGTTCACTCCATAAACTTGATGAACTCAAAAATTTAAATGAACCATTAGATTATTGCTTCTTTGGTCCAGTTTATGAATCAATTTCCAAAAAAGGGTATATCCCCAAGGTTTCCCTGCCCGAATTGGGTGGTCTTCTCTACAACTTAAAAAAGGAAAGTTCTAAGAAACCATTAATCTATGCCCTCGGTGGAGTAAGAAGACGCAAAATACCTGAACTTTTTAACCTCGGGTTTGATGGTGTAACTTTACTTGGATCGATTTGGGGGAAAAAAGACCCGGTTGCTGCATTTGAACGATATCAATTTATTGAGCGCAGCGTTTGGGCTCAAAAGGAAAAGGAAAAAGGAATCCTACAAAGATTACTTGGAAAAGAAGATTGAGTGCCTATGAACAATTCAATCATGTGCCTAACCCGAGATTCCTCTGAGTATTCCCACGACCAGCAAGTAAAAGATTTTATTCAAGGAGGAGGGCAATTCATTCAGTTACGATCCAAATTCCTTCCTAGTGAAGTATTATACCAACAGGCAAATAGGGCGGTGACTTATGCCAAGGCATATCAGGCAAAACTTATTATAAACGACCACATTGAACTGACTCGTAAAGTAGATGCTCACGGAGTACATCTTGGTGCGAACGATGGATCGGTAGCAAAAGCTAGAAAAATTCTGTCTTCTGGGAAAATTATTGGAAAAACCGTACATTCGATCGAAGAAGCTTTATGTGCCAAAAAAGATAAACCTGACTATGTCGGGATGGGACCTTACCGAACCTCTTCCACAAAAAAAAATCTTCGGCCTGTTTTGACTAACTATCAATTTCAACAGATTGTGAAAATCCTAGACCCAATACCCGTCTATTTGATTGGTGGTTTGTGCAAAGATGATTTTCCATTGATCGAATCCCTTGGTGTTCAAGGACTCGCATTGTGCTCGGCTTTATTTTCCGGTAAAAACCTAATGGATCAGACAAGATTGATAGTTAATAAAAGCCGAGCCTATTCCCGTCTAACAATTTACTAATTTGCTATGAAAACTGACCCTTTAGAAATTGCTGGTGTTACATTTACTTCCCGACTGTTTGTAGGAACCGGTAAGTTTTCATCCGGTCAAGTTCTCCAAGAAACTGTAAGGTCAAGCGAATCAGAACTGGTCACCGTAGCGATGAAGCGTGCTAATCCACGGGGTCTAGAAGATTCAATCCTTGATTATTTATCAGATAAAAATATCAAAATCCTTCCAAATACCTCTGGTGTAAGGAATGCTAAGGAAGCTGTATTTGTGGCTCAAATGGCAAGAGAGGCTCTTAATACTAACTGGTTAAAACTCGAGATTCATCCCGATCCGAAATACCTCATGCCTGACCCCATTGAAACTCTTTTAGCTACAGAAGAGTTAGCCAAAGAAGGTTTTGTTGTATTGCCTTACTGCCACGCAGATCCCGTGCTTTGCAAAAGGCTTGAAGATGCGGGTGCCTCAGCTGTTATGCCTCTGGGATCTCCTATAGGAAGCAATCGCGGCCTGGAGAGTCGGGAATTTTTACGAATTATCATCGAACAATCAGAGCTTCCAGTAGTAGTAGATGCAGGCATAGGTGCCCCCTCGCATGCAGCCGAAGCTTTGGAGATGGGTGCCTCAGCTGTATTAGTAAACACTGCATTAGCGGCGGCCAAAGATCCCTCCCAAATGGGAATTGCCTTCAGGAAATCGGTCGAAGCTGGAAGACTTGCTTATCTCGCTGGCTTAGGTGGGGAATCTCGCACAGCTCAAGCAACATCTCCGCTTACAAGTTTTTTAGACTAAATTTTTCCGTGACAAAACCCTCCTCTTTTTCACACTTTTTAAAAGGTCAGGACTGGTCCGCCCATTCATCGAGCCTCCAGCAAATTGGTCCCCAGCAAATTGAATTTGCACTCAAGCGGCAAGGGCAGGGCGGAATCGATGATTTAAGAGCCCTACTTTCTCCACTGGCTGGAGAAAAATATCTCGAAGATATGGCCAAGCTCAGTCACACCCTTACCCGAAAGAGGTTTGGCCAAGCAATTCGACTGTTCGCCCCCATGTATCTGTCGAATGAATGTAACAATGTTTGCGACTATTGCGGATTCAGTATGCATAATAAGATTGCCCGCAAAACGCTGACCGATTTGGAAATTTTGCGGGAGGCCGGAATTCTCAAGAAACGAGGCTTTGATCATGTTTTGCTTGTAACTGGAGAGTCAAACCAACAGGTAGGTATGAATTACCTATCCCATGCAATTGATCTACTTCGTCCGCACTTTGCTAACCTCTCTATCGAAGTACAACCTTTGAGTTTAGATAATTATTCTTCACTCATTGAACATGGCATCCATGCAGTAATGGTTTATCAGGAAACCTACGATCAGGAAAGTTACTCCAGGCATCACCTCAAGGGAAAGAAAACAAACTTTGAATGGCGGCTTGATACTGCTGACCGTCTGGGACAAGCAGTCGTCAATAAAATCGGATTGGGTTGCCTTTTCGGTCTGACTGAAGACTGGAGGGTTGATGCTTTTTATGCAGGCATGCACTTGGACTATTTAGAAAGACGTTATTGGCAGACCAGTTATTCGATGTCATTCCCACGGATACGCCCCTATGAGGGAGATAACATTGTGGCAGTCGATTTAAAAGATCGAGATCTCGTTCAGTTACTATGTGCCTTTCGTATATTTAACCACGAATTGGAAATTACTCTATCCACGAGGGAAAGCCAACAACTCAGAGAAAATCTTCTCCCATTAGGTGTTACCACAATGAGTGCTGGTTCGAAAACCAATCCAGGTGGCTATGCAGAAGAGTCGCAATCCCTTGAACAGTTCTCCATATCAGACGAAAGGTCTCCGAGAGAAGTCTCCGCCATGCTAAAGTCCAAGGGTTATGATCCTGTATGGAAGGATTGGGACTCTTCCTATGATAAGCCTCGAATGACAAATTTTGATTCCCCCAGCTTAGAACAAACAAACTCCACTCAGGTTGCAGCTTCCTTTTAGCAGGAATTAATAAACATGACTGAATTGAATGAAGGCGAAGTTGAGCAGTATAGTAGGCACCTTTCCCTCAAGGACTTTGGACAGGAAAGTCAAATTAAACTAAAAGAATCGTCAGTTTTGGTGATAGGGGCGGGTGGATTAGGTTGCCCTGTCCTCCAATACCTAGTCGCTGCCGGTGTGGGCAAAATTGGCATCGTAGATAATGATGTGGTTGAATCCTCCAATCTACAAAGGCAAATTCTTTTCAACCATGATGACATCGGTGCTCCAAAAGCCAAGGTAGCGGCTGCCAAACTTACCCGCTTAAACCCATTCATCAAAATTCATCCCATTATTGAACGATTAAAGAAGGAAAACGCTGAATCCCTATTCAGTGATTACGATTTAATTGTGGATGGAACAGATAATTTCTCAAGCCGTTACCTGATTAATGATGCATGTATCATTTTTGGAAAACCTTTGATTCATGGATCTATTCATTTATTCGAGGGAATGGTCAGTGTATTTAACTTTAAGGATGGTCCCACCTATCGTTGCCTCTTCCCTGAACAACCTGATTCCTCAAGCATTCCTTCTTGTGCCGAAGCTGGAGTACTTGGCGTGCTCCCCGGAATCATTGGATGTATACAGGCAATGGAAGCCATCAAGGTGATCACAGGGCAAGGACAACCTTTATCTGGTAAAGTACTAACCTACGATTCTCTCTCCAACAGTACTCGCATGATTAATCTTCAAGCACTTCCCAAGAGCAGGGAGATTAAAGAACTCCCAGATGCATGTGAACCATGCGCAACCCCCTCTCAAAAAATGTGCCTGAATAAAGAAATTGTAGAGATTTCTGAGTATGAATTGAGAGAAATGATGGCAGAGAAAAAAGATCTGCAAATATTAGATGTCCGAGAAGACTGGGAAAGGTTGCAATCGAGAATCGATCCATCGTTACATCAACCCTTGGGTAACTTGGTTAACTCGTTACCTGTTTCTCCATTGGATTGTTTAATTCCAGAAAAAGATGTTGTTGTTTATTGTAAAGCGGGGGTTCGTAGCCGTATGGCTTGTGAAGCACTTCAATCGATAGGTTTTAATCATCTTTTTAACTTAACTCCGGGTATGGACGGTTGGATGAATACATTTCCGAAGTTTACTCATCGTGGATAAAACCACATCCAAAAAAATAGGCATCATTGGAGGAACAGATTCTTCGGGGGGTTCCGGTCTTTTTGCAGACAAAGAGACTATATATGAACTGGGCGATAGGCCCTTTGCCGTGATCAGTGCAATAACCCAGCAATGCAATTCATCCAAAATAAGAATTCATGCGGTTCCAGCTTTAGGTTTGGAAAGTCAATTAGATGGGCTACTTCAGGAAGAACTAGACGCGATCAAAATTGGTATGCTGCCAGACGAATCATCCGTCAGAAAGGTGGGAGAATTCTTAAATAAATCTTCCTGTAAAAAAGTGATCTTAGATCCAGTTCAAATGACGAGTAATGGCCACTCCCTTATTACCGATAAAGGATGGGAATGCTTAATTAAGGATTTAATACCAAGAGTTAACCTAGTAACCCCAAACTTACAAGAAGCCGGTAAATTGCTTAATATCAATAACTCGGAAAAAATAAGCCCCGTTTTCCTCGCTAATGAATGCTCAAAACTTGGGGCTCAATCGATTCTGTTAAAAGGAGGACATGGTGACGGAGAGCAGTCAACTGACTTATTGGTTGAGGGTACGAGCCCAGTAATCGAATACAAATGGGAAAGAATTACTGGAGGTACAAAAGTTCGAGGTACCGGCTGTCGCCTTGCATCTGCCATCTCGTGCAACTGGGCAAAGACAAATCATCTTGCCAATTCCGTCAAAGAAGCAGGCAAGCACCTACAAAATTACATTCGCCTAAAGGCCGCTTAGCGACCTAACGCCTTACGGATTAGTTCTTCGGTTGTACAATCTTTACCCAGCACATCTGCTGCTCTTCGAACTGCTTGATCCGCATCCGTAGCCTTGTAACCCAATGTGAGGAGGGCGGAAACAGCATCTCCATAGATTCCTAAATCCTGGGAAAGTGAGCTTTCGTTACCTACTGAAATTGGACTGGAGGCATTTACTGCAGGAGAAGCGATCGTTGTACCCTTAGGCAGTACCTTATCCTTTAATTCAACCACAATTCTTTCAGCAGTCTTCTTTCCTAATCCCTGTGCTTTGGAAAGCATACCCACATCACCATGAGCGATTGAATTCTTAAGCGTCGGTAGGGAGAGAGAACCAAGAAGATTTAAGGCAATTTTGGGACCGATGCCTGAAACCTTATCCACAATCATCCGAAAAAAATCACGGGATTCCCGATCAATAAAACCATAAAGTGTTTGAGAGTCCTCACGATAGGTTGCCTGCATATGCAATCTCACCGACTCGCCAAGTGCGGGTAATTTCTCGGAAGTTGTCAAGGGAACATGAATTTCATACCCGATACCTCCAGTTTGAATGACCGCCAAGTTCAATTGGCACTCGATTAGTTTACCTTCAATAAATGCAATCATTTTGCCCAAGATGTTAGCCCCAGTACGTCCTGCATCGAATAGAGACCAGGCGAATTACCAACCACCCATTTTGCTGCCCTTAGTGCACCTGCAGCAAAGATTTTCCTGTCAGTTGCACGATGAGTCAGTTCAATCCTTTCACCCATACCTGCAAAAAGTACTGTATGATCACCCACAACATCTCCTCCACGAAGAGCGTGAGAACCAATTTCCCTGGCCGGGCGCGCCCCAACCATTCCGCTTCGCCCGTGAGCAATTTGATCATCACCAAGCTCGCGAGATTCTTTCAGAATTTCCAATAGCCGATCTGCGGTTCCACTAGGAGCGTCTTTTTTCAATCGATGATGCATCTCGATGACTTCAGGATCAAAATCAGATTGGCCATCCAGTACGCGAGCAGCTTGCTCGGTCAAATAAAAGAGCAAGTTTACACCTGTGGAAAAATTTCCTGCCCAGACCATGGGTATCTTCGAGGAAATAGCCTCGATTTCGGCCTTTTCACTCGGTTCATGTCCAGTAGTTCCAATCACCATAGGTTTACCTGCAGCTGAAGACAAGCGAGCGAGGGGAAGTGTCGCTTCCCGAAGAGAAAAATCAATTACTACATCGCAGGAATCAATCCCTTGCGCGGGATCATCCCCCAAATCTACCGGAAAAGAAATAGTACAACCATGCTCTTGAGAAATTAAAGAAATAGCTTGGCCCATACGCCCACCGGCTCCGCAAAGTAAAATATTCAAGCTCATGAAACTACTCTTTCAGGAATGGAAAGTTTTGACCCTAACCCTTTCAACAAATCATGGTTTGCAGAGGAAGCTGCAATCAGAGGTGAGCGAACTTCGGAAGATTCAATCAGCCCTTTCATTTGCATAAGAGTTTTAACCGGAACGGGATTAGGTTCACAAAAAAGATCAGTAAACAATTGGTAGTTTGACAGATGAATTTTACGGGCTCTCTCATAATCACCTACCAAGGCGAGGTTTACCATTTCCGTAACGAGCTCAGGAACTAAATTCGAGGCCACACTAACCACGCCCTTTGCACCGCATGCCATAAAGGGCAGGGTAAGACCATCGTCTCCGGACAAGACTACAAAATTCTCATCAATCGAGATCAAGGTTTCTGAGACTTTTGACGACCTCCCCCCCGCTTCCTTGAGGGCACAAACATGGGGGTATTTTTCACGCAGGCGACAAACAACTTCTGTAGAAATCTCAATTCCACACCTTGAGGGTATCGAATATAAGACGATTGGTTTTTCAGTGCTCTCGGCTAGGGCACTAAAATGAGCAAATAAGCCCTCCTGGCTGGGTTTATTGTAATAAGGTGCAACGAGCAGAAAGGCATCCGCCCCAGCATCATCAGCAGCTTGGGTAAGAGAAAGTGCTTCGGTAGTCGAATTCGCACCAGTTCCAGCAATTACCAGACTCTTACCGTTAGCACCGTCAATGCAGGTACGTATAACCTGTAGGTGTTCCGATTCTGAAAGGGTGGGGGATTCTCCAGTGGTCCCGCATGGAACTATACCTGAGACATCTGTCTCCAACTGCCTTTCGATCAAGCGTTCCAAATCTGCATATGCAACCGCACCATCCGACATTGGGGTAACCAATGCAGTGTGCACTCCGTGAAGTCGATTCTTGTCCATTGTTTGGTTTTATGAAATAATAGTTATTTACACTTAAGTGTTCTTCTTTGAGTTTTGTCGAGAGAAACACGGGGTGGTCAACTTTTTAATGGTGGAAACGCAAAGGATTCGCAATTTTTGTATCATAGCGCATGTCGATCATGGCAAGACAACCTTGTCTGATCGATTACTTGAACGCACCCACACGGTGATGCAAAGAGAAATGAAAGAACAACTTCTTGATTCCATGGATTTGGAAAGAGAGCGTGGGATCACCATTAAGTGTCATCCCGTAACCATGAAATATCTGGCTAAAGATGGACAGAACTACACCTTTAACCTCATAGATACTCCAGGCCATGTAGACTTTGCATATGAAGTTTCAAGAAGCTTGGCCGCTTGTGAGGGTGCCCTGCTTTTGGTCGACGCCTCACAGGGAGTGGAGGCCCAAACTTTGGCAAATGCTCAACTAGCAGATGCTCAGGGACTTAGCATTATACCGGTTATCAACAAAGTGGACTTACCAAGTGCAGATGTGGATCGAGTTTCTAATCAAATCGAGGAGATTCTTGCCATACCAGCGGAAGAAATCATTCTTGCCAGTGGAAAGTCTGGAATTGGAGTGGATGATATTCTCGAAGCGGTTGTCCACCGACTTCCTCCTCCAAGATGGACGGACCATACAAAACCAAGAGCTCTTATTTTTGATAGCCAATACGACGCTTACCGCGGAGTTATTTGCTACCTGAGGGTATTTTCTGGAACATTTTCTGATAATGCCTCTCTTTTGTTGATGAGTGATCAAAGGAAAACCCAAGTTAAAGAATTGGGAACCTTTGTTCCAACTCCATCGCCGAAGCCCACGCTTGGTGAAGGAGAAGTAGGCTATGTAGTCACCGCGATCCGTGATGTGGCAGACATAAAGATCGGTGATACCTTAACTCTTGCGGATACGCCATCAGACAAAATGCTTCCTGGATATAAAGAAGTAAGGCCTATGGTATTTAGTGGTTTATACCCTTTGGATACTTCGGACTATCAAAAGCTCAAGCGCAGCGTGGGTAAACTCAGGTTAAACGATGCCTCCTTTAGTTATCAGGCAGAAACCTCAGTCGCTTTAGGGTTTGGGTTTCGTTGCGGTTTTCTTGGTTTACTCCACATGGAAATTATTCAAGAAAGACTGAGAAGGGAATATGAAATCGATCTTATATCGACCTACCCAAGTGTAATATACCGAGTAACCCTAACAACAGGTGAGACCATTGAAGTGGATAATCCTTTAGAACTTCCGGATCCCTCCGAGATTGGAAAAATTGAAGAGCCCACAATTGTTGCCCGTATACATGCCCCCAATGAATCCATAGGAGATTTGCTTGCTCTAGTCACAGAAAAAAGAGGAACTTGTACCGACACAGAGACCATTGACGAAACCCGTGTCATGCTCACTTGCCATCTGCCTCTTAACGAAATCTTAGTCGATTTCAATGATCGTTTAAAAAGTGTGACTCATGGGTATGGATCCATGGATTACGACATGGACGAGTATTCTGAATCTGCCTTAGTCCGCATGGAGATTATGGTAAATGCTGAACCCGTTGATGCTTTCTCAACGATTGTCCACAGGGACAAGGCTGAATCAAGGGGTAGGGTGCTCTGCTCCAAACTTAAGGATATTTTACCTAGGCAATTATTTAAAATAGCCCTTCAAGCAGCGATTGGTGGAAAAGTAATTGCCCGAGAAACTATCAGTGCGATGCGCAAAGATGTTACAGCAAAATGCTATGGTGGTGATATTTCCAGAAAACGTAAATTATTGGATAAACAAAAAGAGGGAAAAAAGAGGATGAAACAAATCGGCAATGTAAACATTCCCCAGGAAGCGTTTGTACAAATACTTAAGAGTTCAAATTGATCCAATTTTCGTTTGATCATTAAATGATAGTTTCAAATTTCTCATTCTAGTAACATATGACCGTTATGAACGAAGACCGAAGAGCAAACCGCAGAGAAAAAAAGGGGGCCAAAGAACTTTTGCGCATCGGCTTAAAGGTATGGTTTTATCGAAAGGACCGATTACCCCCAATCGAAGAAAGAGCCTTACAAATTGCCAACCAAGGATTACGGGATGCCATCAAAACAAAAGCTATAAGCTCGAAGGAGCTAGAAAAGAAAGCACGAATTTTGGATGATGCACTTCGAAAATCAGGTGGTCATTACTATCACAAAAAGAATTGGGTGGAAAATGTAGAAATGTTCCTCGTTGCCGCAATTGTTATTTTAGGAATACGCAGCTTTTTTGTTCAGCCTTTTATTATTCCAACGAATTCGATGTATCCTTCGTTTTACGGAATGACTCCTCATGTTTATGAGGATGAAACGCCAAACTTTCTTGAACGGGGAGCGGATAAACTTCTACTTGGTGCCTCTCACTACAGAATGGAAGCCGAATCTTCAGGCACCCTTTACTTAGTTCTTCAAAATGGGTCCAGTCACCGTTATGTTCAGGCAAATTTTCCAAATGGGCGGTTTTTCATTATTCCCACGATGGTAAGAGAATATGTCTTTGAAAT
>JABBBW010000034.1 GCA_018607205.1 Opitutales bacterium
GAATTGATTGCACTTAAGCGTTCTCACCCAATGGAGACTAAGAAACAATTGGCAAGAGAACTTACCTCTGTTTTTTTTGGTGCTAAAAAAGCTGATGAAGAACTGAGTGCTTTTTCCCAAGTTTTTTCAAAAGGAGAAGACCCAAAAGACATGCCTGAAATTTCTATTTCTCAAGGTTTCTCACAACCCCCAACCCTTTTAAATATCCTTTCAGAATCTGGATTATTTGAATCAAAAGGTCAAATTCGCCGACTGATTAAACAAGGAGCCGTAAAACTAGAAGGAGAAAAAGTAGACAGTCCAGATATTGATCTAGCAACTCTGTCAGCATCCCCCAAAATTCTTAAAGCGGGTAAGAAAATCTTTCTGCGAATAAAGCCGTAAGTTCTAAAGACTCAATTTTGTCTTACTACTTTTCGTAAAAATCGTGTAGTAGGATTTTTATGTTTCTCTAATAAAGATGTTATTGTTCCATGATGTAAGAGTTTGCCACCCTCTTTTCCCCCTTTCGGTCCCAATTCAATAACGAAGTCCGCTTCTGCGATGAGATCGACATCGTGTTCGATCACAACCACGGTGTGACCGTCGTCTACTAATCGATGCAGGAGAAGTATTAACTTTTGGCAGTCTTTTGAATGAAGCCCAATAGTGGGCTCTTCTAAAACATAAAAGTTTTTTTGGACCTTGCCCAACCTTCTTCCTTTAAGTTCGATTCCAGAAGAAAGTTCCGATGCCAGTTTGAGTCTTTGCGCCTCTCCTCCCGAAAGGGTTGGTGAAGTTTGACCCAATCTCAAATAGCCTAGTCCCGTTTCTTTCATGAGGGAAAAGGTTTCCTTAAGCAATTCATCGAAAGAGAAGAAGTCTACTGCATCGGTGAAAGTAAGGTTAAGAATTTCGTCGATATTCTTTCCTCTCCATTTTAAGTCAAGGACCTCGTCTTTGTATCGTTTACCGGCACACTCTTCGCACTCAACATATGAATCTGGCAGGAAATTCATTTCCAATTTAATTTTCCCAGCTCCTTTGCAAATTTCACATCTTCCCCCTTTTACATTAAAGGAAAAATCACTTGGCCCAAGCCCGCGAGCCTTGGCTTCGGGTAAGGTGGAAATCAATTCCCTTATGCGGGTCCAGACTCCCAAATAAGTAACCGGAGTGGAACGAGAAGTCTTGCCGATTGGGCTTTGAGTGACTTCGATTGCTTTGGCAAAGATGTTGCCATTCTTCAATTCGTATCCGTCAGCTTTAATATGCCCTGATCGTTGTTGAATGGCTTGTTTAACCCCCTGAAATAGAGGGCCTCGTACAAGACTAGATTTCCCCGCTCCTGATACCCCACAACATACAATTAGTCGCCCTATGGGTAGTCGCACCTTTAAGTTTTTGATGTTTCGAAAATTAACTTTCAAGAGTTCGAGGTAAGCTTTTGAAGTTTTGCTATTGAGTGTAGGCAGGGAACGCCATTGCCCTTTTAAAGGATGGGGCATTCCTATGGAAAGGTGTTTGCCGGTTCCTGATTGAGCATTTTCAGCAATTTGAAGTGGCTTCCCCACTTCAACCACACGACCGCCATCTTCTCCAGCGTGCGGGCCAATTTCGATAATACAGTCTGCTTGTAAGATAGTTTCCAAATCATGCTCGACCACAAGTAGTGAATTCCCCTTGGCTTGGAGTTTGCGCAGAGAATCAATTAATTTCTGATTGTCCGAGGGGTGAAGGCCAATAGATGGCTCATCTAAAACATAAAGGACACCGGAAAGGTTCGAGCCCAATTGGCTAGCAAGGCGAATTCTTTGGGATTCTCCACCGGATAGGGAAGATGTTTCACGGTTAAGGGACAAATAATCCAAACCCACATTACCCATAAAGCATAACCTCTCGAGAACTTCGGGTAAGATTGCTTCTAAAATTGGTAATTTTTCTTTTTGAATTTGGAGGTTTTGAAGGAACCCAGAAATTTCCTCTGGGGTAAGGGCAAGTAGCTTTGGTAAAGAAAGAGATCTTTTATTCTTATCTTGTAAAAATATATTTCGGCCACTTGGATTTAAGCGTTCTCCGAGACAACTAGGACAGGTTTCCCCATTGGTCAGTTTCCACCAATCTCCGTTAGCTGGAAGATCTTCTTTCATCCAGTCGTAAATTCTTCCATATCCATGACAAGATGTACATTGTCCGCGGGGAGAATTCCAGGAAAGTAATGAAGGCTCAAGGTCTGGATAAGCTTCCCCGGTTGAAGGATCTGATTTACGAGTTGAAAACCAACAAATTTCACCATCTGGAAAAAGGAGGAGGCAGCGCCCTTTGCCAATGTTTAAAGCGTAGTCGATCGAAGCGTTTAAAACCGGCCTTGAGGGAGGCTTGACCCAGTGGTTCATTACCACTTCAATGTCGTGCAATCGATACCTGTCAAGGCCCTCAAAGGAATGCGTGGGTAAAATATCTCCATCACAACGAACTTCCATAAACCCTTGCTCCCTTGCCCAGTTAACCAACGGTTTGTGATGGCCCTTGCGATTCACAACGAGGGGGGCAAGCAGACGAACACCGCTGATTTTTTGAATCCGTTTCGCTAAGATTCGGGAAATTTCCTGAGGAGTGGAGGAGACCAAGGGTTTTCCGCTTTGCGGGCTATGTTGTTCTCCTAGGCGAGCGTAGAGAAGTCTTAAGTATTGAGCGATTTCTGTAATGGAACCAACCGTAGATTTTTTGGAACCTCTAGTAACCCTTTGTTCGATGGCTACCGTCGGAGAGATCCCGTTGATTTGATCGACTTTTGGTTTTCCGACTTGTTCGACAAATTGTCGAGCATAGGATGACATAGACTCGAGGAATCGCCGTTGTCCTTCAGCAAAAATTACTTGGAAGGCTAGGGATGATTTTCCAGATCCAGAAGGTCCAGTAACTACGACAAACTGGTTTGAGGGAATTCGTAGGTTTATATTTTTGAGATTGTTTTCTTGAGCCCCGAGTATTTCTAAGTCTTTTTTTCTGCGGTAGTTGCCTTTTTTAAATTGCCCATAGTCAATTTGTTTATCTTTAGGTTGTTTTTCTAAATCTGAGAATAAGCTACTGGTCGCAGTATTTAGAGAGCGGAACGAACGAGGAGACCCTTCAGCGATAATTTTACCCCCTAGTTTTCCTGCTCCTGGTCCAAGTTCTACGATCCAATCAGATTGGCAAAGAACCATGGGATTATGTTCGATGACAAATAGTGAATTGCCCCCCGCCACTGTTTTTTTAAGGCAGTCAATTAAACGCTGAACATCGGAGAGATGAAGGCCAGTGGTAGGTTCATCAATTAGCAAAATTGCAGGCTCCGATTTTTTCCCAAGAGGTCCCATATATTTGGCTAATTTCAATCTTTGCGATTCTCCACCTGAAAGAGTTCCAAGCGGTTGGCCCATCTTAAGGTAGCCCAATCCAAGTTCATGAAGAAGGGACAGTTTTTTGTGGGTCTTTGGAAAATGAGCGAATCTGAGTAACGCATCCTCGATTGTAAGTTCTAAAGCATCGGCAACATTTAATCCGTCCAATTGAATTTCCAAGAGATCATCCTTAAACCGTTTGCCCTGACACAAAGAACAAGGAATTGAAAGGTCGGGTAAGAATTGCATTTCCACATTCTCATAACCTAAGCCCATGCATGAATCGCAACGTCCTTGCCCCGAGTTAAAAGAAAAGTCAGATGCAGAAAAACCAGACATTCTTGCCTGCTCTGTTCGACCAAATGCTTCTTTGATTGGTCCCCAGGCATCAGAGTAAAGTGCAGGGTTTGACCGGGAGGAACGAGCAACGGTTCCTTGGTCAATCATAACCACTTCAGAAAAAGGCAGGTCACTGGTTACCCAACCATTGGGTGAGCCTTGGCTAAGTTCCTGATAAATTAGGTCATGAACAAGGGTAGATTTGCCTGAGCCAGATAAACCAGCGATTGATGTAAATTGGCCAAGAGGTAAATTGGCACTAAAGTTCTTTAAGTTGTGAACATTTGCTTTCCTAACCTTTAGAAATTTAGTGGGCGCCTTGGTTGACTTAATTTGGCTTTGCGGGTGTTTGGTTGACTTCCTAGCGAGCCATTTTCCTGTCTCAGATTTGGCGGAACGCAAGAGTTGGGGGACCGTACCCTCAAAAGTAATATGCCCCCCCGCTGTTCCTGGTTGAGGACCAATTTCAATTACCCGATCAGCTGCTTGAATCACTTGATCATCGTGTTCAACCACGCATACGCAATTTCCACTGGCTGCCAAGTCCCGAAGGATTCCAATCAAACGGCCAACATCTTTATGATGCAGACCGATGGTGGGCTCATCTAAAGCAAAAAGGGTATCCGTCAAACCAGCACCAAGGCAGGCAGTAAGATTAATTCTTTGCGTCTCTCCACCACTTAGGCTTCTGGAAGTACGATCGAGGCTTAAATAATCTAAACCAACATCTCTCAAGTATCCAAGCCTCGTACAAATGGCCTCGAGGGGTAAGTCAGTCTTTGGCTCATTACTAATAGGCTGAGTTTCCATCAGCGAAAGGAGTTCGGAAACCGGTAAAGAATATAATTCTGGAAGAGAGCGACCTTTCCACTTCCAGAGTTGTGGTTCATATTGAAACCTTGTGCCCTTACATTCAGGACAATTAAAGTACCCTCGGTATTTGGATAGAAACACCCGAACATGCATTTTATAGGTCTTTTTTTCCAACCATTTGAAAAAAGAGTTAACTCCATACCAACGTTCATTCCCCTCTTCATACAAGGGATCACCTTTCCAAATAAAATCTTGGCTGTCTTGAGAAAGATCTTTCCATGCCAATTGAGGATTAATATCAAGATCTTTGGTTGCTAGCATGAGGTCTTCAAGGCAGTGACCGTATACTTTACCTTGAAATGGCTTGATCGCACCTTCAGATAAAGAAAGACTTTTGTCGGGAATAACTAGATTTGGATTGATTTCAATTATCCGTCCAAAGCCTTTGCATTTTGGGCAAGCCCCAGCGGGAGAATTAAAAGAAAATGAACCTTGTTCTAGCTTCGCATAGCTTTTTCCAGAAACTCGAGAGCGCAGACCAGTATGAAAAGATGACAAGATTTCTCCGGTTGATGATCTCGCTTCAGCTCTGCCTTTTCCGTGGGAGATGGCAAGAGATATGGCTTCGGCCATTCGATTCTTACTCCCAGGTTTTATCTTAATTCGATCAACGACAACAAATGCAGAAGTTTGGTCCCAGGTCCCCTCTTGAAGAAGATCCTCTATGCGAGCGTAATCTTTATGTGATAATATTCGTGCATGACCTGCAGAAATTAGGAACTGAAGAAAATCAGTAGTCGGTAAACTGCCCCGCTCTATGGAAAAGCCTACAACAACGTTACGATTGTTGAACTGGCTTATACAAGCCTTGGCCTGAGTCGAAGGAGTTTCTTCTTGAATGAGCTTTCCTAGGTCATCGGGGTCATGCAGACGAGCAACTTGCGGAAACCAAACTTTAAAATAGTCGCAGAGTTCAGTCATCGTACCAACGGTTGACCTGGAATTCTTTACAGTATTCTTTTGCTCCACGGCAATGGAAGGACGGGCATTTGCCATGGAGTCAATTTTGGGTCGTGGTAAAGATTCCATGAATTGCCTGACATATGGACTAAATGTTTCCACATACCGTCTTTGTCCCTCTGCGTGAAGAACATCGAAAAGCAGAGTCGATTTTCCTGTTCCGCTTAGACCCGTGATCACGGTTAATTGACCAGGTAACAGATCCAAATTAATGCCTTTTAAATTATTTTCTCGGGCACCGCGTAGTTGGATTGGCAGTGATTGTTTGGGCATCCGTTATTCCTAGGGGAATTGGAGAATCGGACAAGACGCTAATTTTAAATGGCGTCCCGTAGGGGATTCGAACCCCTGTTGCCGGGATGAAAACCCGGTGTCCTGACCTGGCTAGACGAACGGGACGAACTCACATATCCTGTTTAAAACTTTCTTTTTCGCAAGTCGAATCTGTTAGTCTTATTTTCATGACTCTAGAAGTTTGACATTATCCGCTCATACTTTACTTTTTGCTCTTTGTCATGAAACCTACCTACAACCCATCTAAACTGCGCAGAGCCCGAAAGTTTGGCTTTCGCAAGCGCAATCAAACGAGTGCCGGACGCAAGGTGCTTCAAAATCGTCGCCGTAAGGGCAGGGCTAAATTAACCGCCTCTGTTCTTCCTCGGTTTCGTTAGTCATTTCTAGTCTATCCTTAAACTGCGTGAACAGAGGTCTTTCACGCAAGGAAAGGTTGCGTAAAACCTATGAGTTCTTGCAGGTCAAATCAAATGGCGTTTCGATTAGGCAAGCCCCATTTTGGATCCAAGCCCATGAGAATTTTAGTGGCCCTTCCAAGCTAGGAGTTATTGCCACCAAACGATTGGGGAACGCGGTGGCCAGAAATCAGGCAAAAAGACTAATTCGCGAATTGTTCCGCAAACATAAACACAATTTGCCATTTACTATGCACTTGGTTGTGTTGCCAAGGCGCTCAATCTTTCAAACGCCATTTACTAACTTAGAAACCTTATTCATTGATGCTCTTAATAAAGCGTCTAACCGATTATGAAAAATTATTTACTGGGAGCTGGATTTCTCGTTCTTGCTTTTTATTTGATGTGGCAACAAGGAGCCGAACAGATTGAATACTCTGACCGTCTTTTAGATAAAGAAGTAAATGAGCAAACTCAAAGAGTTGAAGTTATTGAGGCTAACTCTTCTCTTTATTCAATAGCCCCAGGCTTAGAACCGCGTAATGTAAGTTCCGAAGGCTCGACTCAATTTGCTTCAGTCGTACAACTTGGGGAGGAGAAGCTAACGGATGGATTAAGCACAGATCTTTCTTCGATTACCTTTTCCAATCACACTGGAGCAATCCGATCGGTTCAGCTTCATCAATCGGAAAGATTGAATAAGGCTTATGATATAGATCATTCCGAACAGCCTTTCTTAGGGATTGCTTTTGAAGATGAATCCGGAGTTCTTTTATCAGAAGCATTGCCGAATCCTCGAGATTTTCGCTTGATAGAAAGTTCTCCCAGTCGGGTGGTCTATCGCTGGGAATCTCCTGGGAATCTGAGCATTGATCGAATTTATGAACGCTCAGAGGTAGATGGATATGGTCTTATCCATAAAACCGTTTTTCGTAGTTTGAGAGACTCTCCTATGGTAATTGATCGAGTACGAATGTATCTGGGCTCAAGTTTTCAAATTCCCCGTATGTACAATCCTTTTGACCAGGCATCCACTTATTTAAGTGTGGGCTATTATAATGAAGGTGCTCCATTGCCTGAGGGTTGTTCCTGTGCCACTTGCAGCGGAAGAATCGATGGTGAAAGAGAAGAATTCTTTCAGTTAAATGAAATGGGACCGAGTGGAAAGATTGAACCAAGGAGATTGTCTAAGGCTAAATGGGCATGCGTGAACAATCAATTTTTCGTGAATCTTTTACGACCAGAGTCTGAACTTAATGACTTCCGAGTTTGGGGTGAATCCGTACAATCCTCTACTGACGAGAGTGGAAATGAAATTCTCGGAATTAGCGGGGCAGTTTCTTTCCCATTGGGAATTTTTAAGCCGAAGCAAAGCAAGGAATTCTCTTTCAATATATATGCTGGTCCCAAAGATTACATTGAACTCTCCAAGCTCGCGCACGAACAGAAGAAAGTCATGCAATTTGGGGTCTTTTGGTGGATTTCAGAGCCCTTTAGTTGGGCCTTGAATAAATTAAGTTCTATTCTTGGTAGTTATGGTTTGGGCATAATAGTACTCACGGTACTGGTAAAGCTCATCCTTTGGCCCCTCACTGCTCAAGCTACTCGCTCACAAAAGAAAATGCAGGCCTTACAAGGACCGCTGGCCAAGCTTCGAGAAAAACACAAGGGTAGTCCCCAGAAACTCAATCAGGAAATGATGAAGTTTTACAAGGAGCACAAGGTTAACCCTTTTGCTGGCTGTTGGCCTATTCTTGTACAAATCCCTATTTTTCTTGGAATGTTTTGGATGTTGAGGTCCGCGGCAGAATTGTACGGTCAGGAATTTTTATGGGCGATGGACTTATCCGAGCAGGATAGTGTAGCTATGCTTTACGGATTTTCCTTAAATGTATTACCCATTTTCATGGTTCTTACGCAGTGGTATCAAATGAGGCTCAATCCAATGCAATTAGGACCAGAAATGAGCGAGGCTCAAAGAATAAATGCAAAAATGATGCGCTTTATGCCCTTCATGTTTTTGGTTTTCCTTTACTTTTTCTCATCTGCTCTTGTTCTTTACTGGACTGTGCAAAACATTATGACCATTTTACAGACGCTTTTGACCAAAAATGTAACTTTACCCAATTTGACTGAAAAGGACGAAAAAGGTCGGGAAAAAAGTTTTGATCGAAAATCAGTAAGAGAAGTCCAAGACATTGAGTATGAAGAGGAATCAGACGAGGAAGAAAGAAAGTTGCGAAACCTGCTTGGCTTAAAGGCAAAAGGGAAGATTGATCTCAAACTTTTGGAAAGCAGGTATAAGGAAAGAATGAACAACTATACTTCAAAACGCCTGGAAAATATGTCGGAACAAAAAAGGACTTCAGCCGAAGAAAAGCGTGACAAAATCACTGAGGCATATGAAACTTTGAGGAAAATGGATAACAAGCAATCTTGACAACCCCTACCCTCTTTTAGTTCGATTTAAATATTCATGTCTGGGCATAGTAAATGGGCTACCACTAAGAGGCACAAAGCTGCCATTGATGCCAAGCGTGGTAAAATCTTTAGTGTAATCAGTAAAGAAATATCCTTGGCCACTCGGGACGGAGGCAAAGATGCAGAGTTTAACCCCCGGCTTCGAACTCTTATCCTAAAAGCCAAGCAGGCTAACATGCCTTCCGATAACATTGATCGGGCTGTTAAAAAAGGAGCGGGCGAACTGGGCGGCGTGATCTATGAAGAACTGCTTTACGAGGGATATGGACCGGGAGGAGTAGGTTTGATTGTCGAAGTTACCACCGATAATAAAAATAGGTCGGCTTCTGATGTAAGGAGTACTTTTTCAAAGAGAGGTGGAAACTTGGCAGGAGTGGGTGCATTGGCTTTCAATTTTAAGAGGAAAGGTCAGTTCCTGTTGGCCTTGGATAAAATGCCAGAAGATGATTTGACTGAATTAGCTTTAGATAACGAAGCGGAGGATGTTTTGGTGGAAGATGATCATTATGAGGTAGTTTGTGAAACTGCGGATTTTGATCGGTTAGCTGAGGCTTTTGAGAAAAAAGGAATAGAGCCGGATTCCTCGGAATTAGCTTACCTCCCCAATATTTTGGTGCCAATAGAAGATGAAGATACAGCACGTAAGGTTATGAATTTGATCGAGGCGTTGGAAGAACTCGAAGATGTTAAAGCGGTTCACGGAAATTATGACATGGACAAGCCTTTGCTCGAAAAGATTTCTTTGTAATATCTTCTTTTCATGCCTTTGCGGGTTAATCATTAGCCAAACCCAATTCTATGCCCCACTCTGATCAAACTGACTTTTCGAACCAGTCAAATGAAGTTGGCTTGGTTCATGAGGAATCTTTTGTGTGCGAGGACCGCTTTGAGCTTTCCAATGGTCAGTTTTTAGAGGGTTATGAATTAAGATACGAGTGCTACGGAGAGCTTAATTCTGCAAAAGACAATGCGGTCTATATCTGCCATGCCTTAACAGGCGACCATCATGTTGCAGGAATTTACAGTGAAGAAGACGATAAGCCGGGTTGGTGGAACCATGTTGTGGGGCCAGGAAAGCCAGTTGATACAAATCGTTTCTTTGTAGTTTCTTCGAATTGTCTTGGTGGGTGCAGGGGATCCACTGGGCCTTCGAGTATGCGAGCAGATGGGAGTGGGGAAGCTTACGGATCGTCCTTCCCTGATCTTTCTATCCGAGACATGATTCATGCACAGCGTGCGTTGATTGATCATCTGGGGATAAGAGCTTTGCATGCGGTGGTTGGTGGAAGCATGGGCGGAATGCAGGCCTTGCAATGGATTGTGGAGTATCCGGGGTTTGCTAAAAATGCCATCATCATAGCGGCCACTGCCCAGCACAGTGTACAAACCATAGCTTTTAACGAAGCAGGTCGTCGTTCCATTCGAGGTGATAACGGTTGGCAAGGTGGGGATTATCACGAACATACCAGCCCTGACCAGGGTTTATCGGTAGCTAGAATGATGGCTCATATCACATATCTTTCCGATATCGGTATGGAGGAAAAATTTGGGGGTGATCGAAGATTAAATCCTAGCGAAGATTTTGAATTTAGTGTTCAGGGTTACCTCGATTATCAGGGTAAAAAGTTTATCGAGCGATTTGACGCCAATTCTTACCTTAAACTTACCGAAGCTTTAGACAGGTTTGATTTAGTGGGTGATCAAGGTTTGGCTAAGGCCGTTTCTGAAGTAAAGACTCGCACTCTGGTCATCGCTTTTTCAAGTGATTGGCTATACACACCTAGGCAAAACAAGCAGATTGTGGATGCTTTACTTCAAGCAGGAAAAGACGCATCCTACTTGGAGATTGATCATTCCCATGGTCACGATTCTTTTCTCATCGACTCTGGTCCCTTTCTTCGAGCACTGGATGTGTTTCTTCAAACCGAGGATTCCTCAAAAACAGAGAACCTTGAAGCTGATGGGTTTAGAAAATTAAAAAATCGATATGAGGTAAAAAAAGAAGCGGATTTTAGAGCGATCGATGATTGGGTGACTCCCCATGATAAAGTACTGGATTTGGGTTGTGGCAGAGGATTACTTCTTGAGCATTTGCGTGAAACCAAAGAGGTTCGAGGATTGGGCGTTGATTGGGAATTAAACAATTCCACTTTCTGTGTAGCCCGGAAAGTTCCTATTTATCAGGAAGAAATTTTATCGGCTTTGACAAAGTTCAATGAAAACTCATTCGATTGGGTAATTTTTTCTCGTATGGTCGAATCCTTGCCTGAACCAGGCAGAATTCTCAAGCAAGCACTTAGGGTTGGACGTAAAGTAGCGGTAAGTTTTGTTAACCATGGCTACTGGAGAAACCGTTGGAATTTCCTGTTGCATGGAAAACGGGTGTGTAACGATGTTTACCCACATCAATGGGAGAGTAGTCACTTAAGTAATCATTTTTCTATTCGAGAGTTCGAAGATTTTTGTTTTCGTCTGCAAGCAGAAGGAATGAAGGTAAGATTGGGACGAAGAATGTTTTATCGAGGCGATTGGGTAAAGTCCTGTTCTGCTTTCCCTAATTTTCGGGCAGGACTAGCCATTTATGAAATAGTAAAGGAAGGTATGGACTAGGGGCTATTTACGTCCTTGGTTCCAGCGGTATGCAGAACCATACCCCCACGCTAAACCAACCGCCAATCCACCCGCATGTGCCCAATTGGCAATACCGCCAAAAACACCGGTAAAACAGATTAGAAAAAAGCCAAACATAATCATGGCTACCATCGGATCCAGCCGAAATCCGTCTGCCGGGTCTAACCGTGTTTTCACCCAGACATATCCAAATAATCCATATACGACTCCAGACATTCCGCCAAAGGCTGGTCCGGTAAGGGTAAACTGGGTTAGGTTGGACACCAATGCAATCAAGAGTATGAAAGAAATGAAAAACTTAGGTCCTTTTCTTTTTTCGATTTGTCCACCAAGGTCGTGGAGCCAAAACATGTTAAACAATATATGCAAAAAGTTAAAATGAAGGAATATAGGAGTAAATACGCGCCAGATTTCTCCATTAAGAAATTCGGATAATTGACCATCAACCTTCTCTGAAATAAAGAAACCGCCAACTAGTTCGGTGTTCTTACCCATACCTGAAAGTAGAAAGACCGCAACGCAGGTTATAATGAGCGAAAGGGTCATGGTACCTGCTGAGCGGTCAGTTCTCTGCCATTTATCTCGAAGGTTAAATTCCCTGAAACCACGATTCCTGGAAGGATTTTTTGTCTTTGCGTCCTTTTCTATTTGGGACGAAACCTCATATTTTTGGTCTTCTGGGTCGGCTTGAAATTCGCTCAAAAAAGAAAAAGCCGAATCCACTTGGTCCTCTTCCGCTATCCAAACTTCCCAGTTTACCTCTTTAGGGGAATCCGCTTTTTCAAGGGACGATTCTATGCCCTGTTTTTTGATATAACTCCAAAAACGAAGGGCGTGCTTTTCCGTGTTAAAACTTCCAATAAGTCGCATGCAATCTTGTTTTATTGGAATCGATCAAGATTACGAGTTATTTGCTTCCGAATGTTAAAACTTAAGGTTCGATTGAATGGTCTGAACCTTGGTCGCGAAAAGACATTTCCAATGATAGTTCTCCATTTGAAAGAAATTTTGCTATTCTTACATCACGCCTAAAATCTTCAAGCATACGGTCTTCAAGGAGTTGTTTTGTAATTCGTTTAATATTTTCAAGGAGTGGATCAGTGACGAATGGTACAGTTTTTAGGTAACCTGATTTTAATGTTGGAGGGTGTTGGTTTTCTTTCGTATCAAATTTATGCTTATCGACATCTGAAGGTGGTAATTTCTTTTTAATCAAAGCTTTTTTTAATAAATCCGTCCTTTGCCTAATCACGCTAGCAGACTTAACTGAGTTTAAAAGGGTGATGGCTTCATCCTGTCTTTTTAAATCAATTAAAACTCTAGCTTTTCCTAATTTTAAGTAATCAATTTCAATCTCACTTCTCTTTCCAAATTCTTTTATTAGAATGTTCCAGGCGATCAACGCGTCGTCCTTATTAGAAGAGTTAAAGTCAAAAAAGCTTTGTGCATATCTTAATTGATAATCGAAGTTGGCTGGTTGCAATCGTGCAGCTTCTTTAAAACTTTCATGCATTAGTAGA
>JABBBW010000099.1:0-7489 GCA_018607205.1 Opitutales bacterium
GTATTTAGTTTTTCTACCTCCTGTATCGAGCCTGCGAATTGAGAAAGAGCCACATCTCTCTTATTCTCTTTGAGGCGTAAAAGTGCCTTTAGTTTAAATACAAAAGACTTCATCTAAGAACATTCCTCAATTCAGAAAAAGCATTTTCGCGTTTGGCTAAAAAATCAAACTTTTGACGCAGGAAATCTTGGATTCCAGTAAATTTATCAATAGCAAGATCTATCTTGGGGTTACTATTTTTCACATATGCACCAACATTAATCATATCCTCATTTTGATGATAAGTGGACAGAAGATCTCTCGCATGGGAAATTAAAGACAGCTCCTCTTCATTACAAACCGACCGATCCAAACGACTAACACTGCTCAAGACATCAACTGCAGGGAAGTGGTTGGCATTTGCCAGTTTTCGGGAAAGAACAATATGACCGTCCAAAAACCCGCGAACCGCATCGGCGACTGGTTCATTCATGTCGTCCCCTTCAACTAAAACGGTGTAAATTGAAGTAATTGCACCTAATTCACTCGTGCCTGTTCTTTCTAATAACTTGGGCAACAGTGAAAAAACAGATGGCACATAGCCCCTTGAAGCCGGGGGTTCTCCAGAAGCTAGCCCAATTTCTCTTTGTGCCATGGCAAACCTGGTCAGGGAATCCATCAGTAGAAGGACTTTTTGACCTTCATTTCGAAACCCTTCAGCAATTGCGGTTGCCAAAATAGATGCACGAATTCTCATAGGTGCCGGTTGGTCAGAAGTTGAAACAACCACAATGGATTTTCTTAATCCCTCTTCACCTAAATCGCTTTCCACAAATTCTCGTAATTCACGACCTCTTTCCCCTACAAGTGAAATGACATTTACATCGGCATCTGAACCTTTAGCAATCATGCCTAGAAGAATAGATTTTCCCACACCACTTCCTGCGAAAATTCCTATTCTTTGCCCAACTCCCATGGGGATAAAACAATCTATCGACTTGATCCCAGAAGCAAAAGGCTCTTTGATTCTGGATCTAGATAAAGGGTTAGGTGGGTCAGCATAAAAACCATCACGAGAAGGAGCAACTAAAGGGCCTTTCCCGTCAATCGGCCGACCCATCCCGTCTATAATCCTACCCAATAAAGATGGCCCAAATGGCACTTCATTCGAATTTCGGCGAGAAATCACCTTACAACCAGGATGGATCAAGTGGATACTATTTAAAGCCATTAAAAGAACAACGTTTTCACGAAAACCAATAACTTGGGCTTCGATCTTCTCGGTGCTCCGATCAGATGTAATTGAACAAACTTGACCGATTGAGGCTTCCGGACCTTCGGATTCAATTACTAAACCAGTAACTCGACGAACTACACCAACTTTGTCAAAGGTTCGAACACCTCTAACACCATTTTGCAAAAGAGAAAATCGTTCTGACAAAGAATTAACCATTTCCAGTCAGCTCCTCTCTTACCTTTCTCATCTTGGTGGCGATTCTTCCGTCCAAAAGGCCAAACTTACTCTTAACTTGGCAATCTCCTTTGGATAAGGATGCATCCTCAAAAAATTTCACTCTTGGAAGATCTGCGAAAATTGCGTCTTCTCCATCCAAATTATCAAAAATCCCCGCAATCGCACTCGCAAAACCATCCTCATTTTGCGAAGCATTATCATCGTCGACTTCTTGATGATTTATCTCCTTGCCCATGGCTTTGAGTAGTTTTAGGTCTTCGGGACAAAGAAACACTTCAAGGTTTTCTTCTTCATCCGCAAATTCGCCGATTAAAGAACGGACAATTCTCTCAACATCATTTGCACCCAATTCAATACCTGGAATTATTTTTTCAATAATTTCCATAACCAAACCGGGAAGGTTTTCATTTAATTGATCAAGGGTGTGATCAGTTTTTTTGTTAAGGTTTTCCAGAACACTTTGCTGATTGGCAGCGAACTCATTTCTAAGTTTGTTTATTTCAGCTAGGTAGAAATTAGTAGCACTTTTCTTCCCTTCCTCAAATTTTTGACCTGATTCTTCAGCAACCTTTTCAATGGGAACGGGCGGCAAAGAGACTGATCTTACACTAAATCCCTTGAGATCATTAGGGAAAGAAACTTTTTTATTGAACGACAACGTCGCTTCCTCCTGTATCCAAGATAATCTCTTCGTCTTCCTCGAGTTCTCGGAGGATTTGTATTACACGATCTTGAGCAGATTCAATTTCAGAAAGGCGCTTAGGTCCGAGGAATCCAAGTTGTTCTTCCAAGGCTTCAACCGCTCGCTTGGACATGGTCGCATAAACTGCTTTTTTAAGCTCAGGAGAAGCATTTTTCATAGCAATGACCAAATCATCTTGATCGACCTCCTTGGTAACTTTGGAAATATCACCTGGACTAAGTCGTACAATATCTTCGAAACGGAACATTCTCTGACGAATTGAACCACCAAGTTTGGGGTTCCTTTTCTCAATACTTTTCAAGAGTTCCTTGCTTTGTTCCTTATCAAACCAGTTCAATAGATCAGCAGCTGCCTTGACTCCACCAGAGACAACCCGTGGAGACTGGCCTTTTTGGCCAATTCTCGCACCAAGCGTACTGGCAACAAGCTCAACTTGGGCAAGTGGCGTTGTTTCCATGCTCCCTACCCTTTCAACAACTTGTTCTTGAACATTAGGCGGCATCATCATTAGTACTTCAGACCCTTTATCAGCGTCTAAATTGGATAAAATAAATGCAATTGTCTGAGGTTGTTCTAAGCGCAAAACATTGTAAATCTGACCAGGATCCATCTCCTTTATATCCTCCATAAACTCGAGAGTGTCTCGAACTGGAGAAATGCGGTTCAAGATGTTATTCGCCTTAAAATCTCCGTGTGCAAGTTCAAGGGTTTTCTTTGCAAACGATAACCCTCCTAAGTTTGAATTCACACTGGATTCTATGATTTCCGAAAACTCATCCAACACACAATCCTTCATCTCTTGATTAACCAATGGAAAATCTGCAATTTTTTTACAAATACTATCCGCATCCTTTTGTTCAAAACGCTTTAGTAGAGTGGAGGACGCATCAGGACCTAAAGCAATCATGAGGAGCGCTAGCTTCTCATGCCTAGACAACCTGGAATAGCGTTCGGAAACGCTCTCTTCTTCTTCCTCTAATTCGTCCATACTAAACGCAAGATCGAATAAAAATTACCGAGTTGTACCCGTCTCTAAGTATCTTTTCAAAGCAGTACCTACATTGTCCGGCTTTTCTTGGATCAAATCATTAAGAAGCTCCGGTGTTAAGCCACTACCCAAACTTCTTGTACCCGAGAGTAGTTGTTGGTCATCTTCATTGAGAACCTGAACCTCGGCATCACTTGGCTTGAACTTCTTGAGCATTCTCAAGAAGACTATAAAAATAGCTATCGCTAGCACCACACCAAGAAGGTTTTTCAAATGCGGACCATAGGTATCAAGTATTTGTTGAAATTGGTTCAGAGTTTCCCCCGCAGGACCAACAAAAGCAGGCAAAAAATCAACCTCGTGAACAGTAACATGAGTACTGAGATCGGACTGGTCGAAACGCGCCCCAATTGCATTCACAACGGCATCGCGAATACCGTCAATTTCTTGGGTAGTTCTTGGAGACTCACCTTTGGCAATAAGAACGGCAGCACTTCGCCCAACAATAGAACCCGGTTCTTGGACTTCTTCCCGAAGCGTACGACTAATCTCAAAGTCAGTGGTCTTACTTTCACGCTTTTCATCGCTTTGAGCCATGAGAGGTTCTTGTTCAGTTGCGTCTTGACTAACATTAGGCACATTGGCACCCATTCCCGCACCTCTGTTTTGAGGCTTAGTTTCAACGGTTGTAGCCGAGTCCTTGTCAGAAGTTTGTGTTCTTGGAACCTGCCCTTCTGGGTCAAATTGTTCATCTAAGAGGGTCGAGGATTTGGTATTAAGGTTTACAGAGACTCGTGCAACCACGTTATTTTTGCCAACAATGCGGGCAAGCATCGTTTCAATCTTCTCTTCAAGTCTGCGTTCTTGTGCTTGGTATGCTTTCATCATTTGACCAACCACTCCCGCAGCCCCCTCAACCTCTCCTTCATCTGAAAGCAGATTTCCTTGATTATCAAGAACTGCTACATTGGATTTATTGATACCTTTGACTGAACGTGCTACTAAAAATTGAATGGCATTCACATTGCTTTTATCCAAGGTGTTACCTCCTGTATCAACATAAACAGACGCACTGGGACGATCGTTAGGATCCTCGCTTAGCAATAAATTATTTTCGGGCTTAACCACAAAAACTTTAGCAGACCTAATTGCATCCATCATGGAAATAGTTCGGGCCAGCTCACCTTGAATGGCTCGGGTATGATTAGTACGCCGAACGAAATCACTAATCCCAAAATTACCTTCATCAAAAATTTCGTACCCGACATCGCCACTCTTAGGTAACCCTTTCATCGCCAGTTCCATCCGTGCAGCAGCCAGTTTGTCTGCAGTGACCAAGATAGAATCGCCACCAGAACCGTACTCAAACTCAATTTGATTGGCTTTTAGAACTTCGGTTACTTCCCCTAAATCAGCAGCATCTGCTCCGCTTACTAAAGGTCTTAGATCTTTACTTCCACCAGAAAAAGACAAAATCGCCGCACTAACAACGAGGACACCCACAAAAGCTCCAGCCATCGAAAACTTTTGAGAGGTAGAGAGAGCGTTCCAAATTTCCCCTAATCTGTTTAATCTTTCTTTCATAAAATATTACAAATTCTAAACCTGCATGCGCATGAGTTCTTTGTACGAATCAACAAGTTTGTTCCTGACCTCTATCATTAAATTAAATGCTACCTTCGATTCTTCTGACTTCACCACAGCTTCATGAATATTGTCTGATTTTCCAAGTATAAGATCTTGAGTTTCTTTAGCGGAAACTTTCTTTTTGTGATCCACACCACGAACGAATTTTTCAAACATTTCCGAAAAACCAGGTGCAGTAACCCGATCAGTAGGTGTTGTTTTATCTATAATTGGAGCAGATATTCGACCGGTTTGCGAAATACCGGATAACGAATGCTGTTCGGATCCAATTTTGTTAGAAAACTTTTGCGGATTGAGATTAGGGTTTTGCCTAAGCAAATCGTTAAGCGATGGTAGAGATGATACTGCGTCCATAATAAAAAAATTTATCTTCCGATCGCCAAGGCTTGCTGAGCCATGCGACGGGAGGTTTTAACAACAGAAAGGTTGGCTTCGTAAGCTCGAGAAGCACTTATAAGGTCAATCATTTCTCTAGAAACATCAACATTAGGCATTTCAACCATCCCGTCTTTGTTTGCATGGGGATGTCCAGGATTAAAAATCATTCTCCCGGGCGTTTGATCATCGTAAACATCGACCACACGAACACCCTGATAAAGGTTCTCATCCACATAACCCGGTGTGCGACGATCAGGGGTTTTTATAAACTCTTCAAAAGCAACTTCCTTGCGTTGGTAAACCTTTCCTGACGCATCTTGAGTTGTATTGGAATTTGCGATGTTTTGGGCAATAACTTCGAGACGAATTTTTTCTGCTGACAATGCACTGCCCGTTGATTCGACCCCTGGTATAAGATTCATTGTCATATAGTCTTAGATTCTACCCTTAATGGCTAAGTTTAATTCCTTCAATGTTCCACCAACTGAGTTGGATAAATACTCATAATTCAGTGCATTCCGGTTCATCGCGAGCATCTCCTCGTCTAGTTGAACTGTATTTCCATCCATGCGAACCGGTTTAGCTTGTCGATCCTCAACACTTCGAGGGTTCAACCCCTTGACACGACGAAAATCTTTACGATCTACTGCCCTTCTTAATTCGACAGAAAAATCCTCTGGAAGATCTCTTCTTTTGAAGCCTGGAGTTTCCACATTGGCCAAATTGTTGGACAAAGCCTCATGCCTGAGGTGAGTAGCATCCAGCAGTTTTTTTGAAACAAGGTAGTTTTCTTGGCTGTAAAGGTTGTCAAGAATGGCAGTCATCGGCGAATACAATGCAATCATCGCGCCAAATAGAGGCTTAATTTCCAGGGGGTATCTTGACTAAATGTAACAGGAGAAGAACGAAGATTGCCTTTTTACTGCAAGCGGGGCTATAAATTTTTGACAACTTGAAAATTCCCAATTTTGAAATTAGCCAAGTCGCCTTGGATGACAAAGGATGTATCATCCAATCCGCAGAATCCTTTGCCGCATGGATTGGAGAGTCTAATGAGAATCTTCTAAGTCGAAATTTTTACGAACTTATTACAAGCATAGATCCGAGTTGGAGTCTTGTGATTGATCAAAATTTCCACCTAAATTCGTTCGAAAAATTTTTGCCGATCTCTTCTACTGAAGGTGAATCATCTATTGGCTTAAGCTTAGTTTATTGCAGGTATGAGACTTTGGGTGTGCTTGCTATCTCAACATCCCTGGCTCCTCACGAATCACTCAGAAAAGCGTTCCTGGGAGATTTAATGAAAGACCCAAGGGCGTTGGCAAATACGCTCATTCGACTCCAAAAAGCTGAAAGCCGCCTTTCTGACTATGTAAGCAACTTCCCTGGTATCTTTTTTACACAACGACCAGACATGACCTTTAGCTATCTTTCAAGAGGAGTACAAAAACTATTCCCCTTAGACTACAAGGAAATGTATAGGAATGGTGGACTCTTTCTTGAAAAAATTGTCGAACAAGATCGAGCTCACTTTCAAAGAGAGTTAACTTCTCACGAAAAAATCAATGGAACATTTAGTTTAAGCTACAGAATTCGGATTCCACCAGCAGACAAAATCATCTACCTTTTGGATGTTCGAACTCCCATCATAACAGCAACAAATAAAACATTAGGCTTTGATGGGGTATTTATTGACATAACGAGACAAGCGATTGCCGAGCATAGGCTGACCAATTCAGTATGGAGAGAGGGATTGGCAACCTTAACAAATGGTCTCGTCCATGACTTTAGTAACCTCATGGCAGGTATTTTTTCTATCAGTGAACTTTACTATTCAATGATGAAAAAGGATGACCCTATGGCAAACGGGATGGGACAGATTAAAAAAAGTGCCTTACAGGCTCAAAAGCTAGTTCGTCGTATTATAGACCTGCATCGGGACAAACCTGCCACTCGTTCTCTCCATGATCTAAAAACCCTTTTAAGTGATCAAATGGACCTTGTTGGCATTCTAATACCTCCAAGTGCAAAAATTATTACAAAGTTCTCTAAAGAACCAATGTTGGCCTACATCGAAGAGACTGGATTTAGGCAAGTAATCTTAAACTTAGTAATTAATGCCCGCGATGTAATAGCTAAAAGAGGTAAAATTAAAATTACTTTAAGAAAAGTTTCACGGGGCGATTTACTAACTGAAAACCACCGAGGTCAACAAACCAAAGTGTTAAAAGATGGGGCAGAAGTTATCATTTCTGATAATGGGCCGGGAATTCAACTTGATATTTCAGATAAAATATTTGATCCATTTTTTACAACCAAA
>JABBBW010000099.1:7499-12711 GCA_018607205.1 Opitutales bacterium
ATGCTGGCTCAGGCTTCGGCCTTTACAACTGCAAACTTTTTGTTGAAGACCACAAAGGAACGATTGGATTTAATTCAAAACCGGGCAAAGGCACATCTTTTTTCTTTTATCTCCCCCTTGATCCAAGAAGAGATGATCAATAATCAAAGAGGATTCACCGGAACTAACTTGCCCTTTTCATAAAACATTTCGGTTCTTAAAATACCATCCGCATCGTAAAATCTCATCGGTCCATGCAGCTTACCTTCTAGGTATTGTGCCTCTACCCAAGAACCATCGGGAGATTTCTTAATGCTTTTACCGTTGAGCAGTCCATTTAAATATTTTTGGCTAGTTGACTGGTGTTCACCAACTCGATCGACATTTCCAGTGTAAGCTTTACCAGAACCACGATCAACTAGCAAAGTAGTTGTGTCCAATTCTGAACTTACCGATTCAGTAAATTGAAAACTTTCCACAAAGTCGGATTCTGTTCCATTAAAGTCGTTATTCCTAGCTAATTGACCGTCTCCACACCCTAATATGATAAAAAGACATAACCATTGAAAGAGCTTCACAGCTTTAGCTTTTGGAAGGAGATAAGTAATCTTCAAACTCATAAAGTTTGGGATCCCGAGCCAGGTGCCTGCTGGGTTTATCCTTTTTAAAGGTACCGTCAATTGGGGATTCGACCCCATCTTGATCTCCATCAGCATCTTCCATTGCACTACCTAAACTGTCCTCCAATTCTTCAGGATTGGCACCTTCTTCTAATTTCCTAACAACCTCCTCCATTACGCCATCCATTTTCTCACCTGTCATTTCACACATTTTACGCATCAGTGAACCCATTTGGCGAGGATCTGGATTTTCTTCATCCATGCCCGAAATCGCATTCTCCATTTCTTTCATAGCGCTAGAAGATTGGGCATCACTCAGTTTAGAAAACGGATCAACTTCAGAATCATCATTTACTTCATCCCCATCCCCCCCATTTCCTGTTACAGAAAAAGCACTCACCATTTTTCGCATTTCTAATTTTTCACCATCAGGGCATAATGGAAAAACATCAGAGTTTTTTATTGTGCGAGAATAGAAAGAATAAATTTTGTGATTATCTGGAGAATAAAATTCGTAGATCGGCATAAAAGTGTATTTAATGATTAAGAAATATTTTCAAGTCAAAGAGTTAAGTAAGTTTTTTCATTGTAGATGCCTATTCCACCTAAAAAGTTTAATTGGTTAGTGGCACCTAATAATTCGGCCCTTTGGGTCTTTGTCCCCCTAGGTTACACTTTAATCATACAAACTTTGACTGGATTCCCTAAGCCTGAAACTTTGAAAGAAATTTCAGCACACGATTTCTTACTTTATATTTCAGAAGAACTTTTTAATTACCCATTTTGGTTACAAGACTTGAGTCATTTCCCCCTTTTTTTCGTATTCGCTTGGTTATGGACATGGTTTTTGAGGAGGAACAACTATCGGTCTAAGGATTTAGTTAAAAGCATTTTGATCTGTATCTCCTTTGCAATTTTAAATGAATTTAGCCAATTTTTCATTCCTCGTCGTTTTCCTTCTACAGCAGATGTAATAATGAACTTGGCAGGAGTAATATCCAGCATACTCATTCATTCTTATTTTTTTAAGCGAAGAAGTCAGAAATTGAATAAATCAAAAACCTAAGCATGTAATCACTTATTAACTTGAGAAAGATTCAGTTCTCGCTCGGGTAAGCTTGGGTGTGAGTGATGAAAGTAGGACAACCAAGGATGAGGCAAAGGATAGCTAAGGTTTTTAGTACACAATTTCCGAAGAGCAGATTTTAAAGCACTTGCACCGCCAATTGCTTCACCAGCAAACTTATCTGCCTCAAATTCATGTTTACGAGATAGCATATTAGATAAAGGGTTTAACCAATACGAAAAACAACCTCCAAAAAATAAAGCGATTAAAAACACTGGTGCAAATGCCCCAGCAAGTTCGTCAGAAAGGTTTAGTTGAGTGATTAACCAATCTGAACTCAGAAGAATGTGCAGTAAGTAAAAGAACCCCCACCCAAAAATCAATGAAAGAGCCAATCGCTTAGGGATATGACCTAGGCGATAATGACCGATCTCATGTGCCACAACCGCTTCAATTTCACTTTCATTCATTTGTTCTAACAGCGTATCGTAAAGGACTATCTTACGGAATCTTCCAAAACCCGTAAAAAAAGCATTGGAATGACCCGACCTTTTGCTCCCATCAATGACTTGTATTTCCTTTGCCTTAAAGCCAGTTTTATTTGCTAGGTTGTGCAATTTTTCTCTTAAGCCATCATCATTTAACGGAGTTAAGGTATTAAACAGAGGTAGAATAAACCTTGGCCATAAAACCATCAATACCAGTTGAAGAAAAAACACACCTCCAAATGACCAAAACCACCAATAGTTGGGAGAAAATGCTGAAAATTCTCTGTAAAAAAACACCAATACTCCAATCATTAAACCAAGAAACACAAAAGATAATATAGTTTCTTTAATCTTATCCATAATCCATAGGTTTTGTGTTTGGTTATTGAAACCAAATTTCTGTTCCAAGCTAAATTGGCGGAACCAGTCAAAAACGAACCCTGGAAGTTGAAGTACTAGGACCATACTTGATACCAGCAAAGATATTTCCCAGATAGGACTATCTTTACTAGTCGGCCAGTTGAGAAAGACCCAAGGAAGAGCAACAAATAAAATGAAAAAGGAAAGGCATAATGAAAACAAATCCTCAAAGGCAGAAAAACTTGATTTGGCTAAGGTATATTCTGAGCATTTCCGCCAGTCTTTTTCGACCATATAGCCATTAACCTCATCAGGTAATTTTTCGAGGTTGGCCTTAACGGTTGTCACATTAGAAAAAGCTAAGATACGTTCGAACAAATACCTGGTACAAAGAAGCACAGTAAGTAGAATTTGTAGAAATGTCATGGATGCTTACTTTACAGACAAAATAAATTCTGTCCACCTATCGATGTCTACTTTCTTAGTTTGCTACAAATCAAATTAAAGGCATAGTAGACCTACATCGTGAATTCGACAAAACCATCAGGCGAAATTAACTTTGAACAAGCCATCCAAAAACTGGATAAAATTGTATCCAATATGGAGAACAGTAATCTTAATCTCGATTCACTTGTTGGAAACTACCAAAAAGGGATTCAACTTTTAAGCATTTGCCGCAAAAAGCTAGATGACGCAGAGTTCAAAATCAAGGAGGCAACCACTGATATACTAAGCGACAAGCAAAATGATTCTCGACAAAATTAAAGGCCCAAAAGACTTACGAAAACTCGGGAAAGATGAACTCTCTACACTTTGCCAGGAAATAAGAGATAAGATTATTTCCGTTACCTCTGAAAATGGCGGACATGTTGGACCAAACTTGGGAGTTGTTGAACTAACCGTTGCCTTGCACCTTGCATTTGATTCTCCCAATGACTCCTTCGTTTGGGATGTCTCTCACCAAGGATATGTTCACAAACTATTGACCGGAAGAAACGACCCTAAATTTGATGATCTAAGACAATCTCAAGGGTACAGTGGCTTTCTTTCCATGGATGAAAGTGTTCACGATTCTTTTGGTGCTGGGCACGCTGGTACTGCCCTATCAGCCGCACTTGGAATGTGTGCAGCACGCGACTTATCCGGTGAGTCAAACCATGTAGTGGCAGTAGCTGGAGATGCAGCCTTTACATGCGGTGTTACCCTAGAGGCATTAAACAACATAGCTTCAACCACCAAAAAATTCATTCTCATCCTCAACGACAATAAATGGTCAATCGCAAAAAATGTCGGGGCTTTTTCAAAATACTTTAACGAACTAATAACCAATCCGATCTATTCGAAGTTTCACAAAGAGGCTGAAAATTTCCTTACTCAATTCCCTGGAGGAGATTCGCTCATAAAATTCATATCAAAAGCCAAACGGGACACCAAAGAATTGCTTGCTCCATCTAGCATTTTCGAAAAATTAGGCCTTCGGTACCTGGGCCCTATTGATGGGCACGATGTTACATCACTTGTTCATTTTTTCGAATTCGCCAAGCAATCAGACGAGCCGATCGTACTGCATTTACTAACTCAAAAAGGAAAAGGCTTTCCTGCAGCTATCCATGAACCTGAGAAGTGGCATGGTGCCCCACCCTTCAATCCACGAAGCACAGATACTTCGAAAAATTCGAATGGAGCTCCAGAAAAGTTCCAAGATGCTTTTGGTGATTCGTTAGTTAAGATTGCGAAACATAATGAAAAAGTTGTTGGAATCACTGCGGCTATGCCTAGTGGCACAGGTCTAAGTTCTATGAGCAATGCTTTCCCTGATCGTTTTTTTGATGTGGGTATTGCTGAAGAACATGCAGTTCTTATGGCTGCAGGTATGGCCACCAAAGGAATGCGACCTGTTTGTGCAATATACTCAACGTTTCTTCAAAGAGCTTACGATCAAATCATTCATGATGTCTGTTTGCAAAATTTACCTGTTACTTTTTGCCTGGACCGTGCCGGTTTATCACCTAACGACGGTCCGACTCATCATGGATTATTTGATTTGTCTTATCTTAGGTGCATACCAAATGGAGTTATAATGCAGCCGGTAAGTACAGACGAACTTCTTCCGATGATCGAATTAGGAGTGAATTCCAAATCACCAACTTTCATCAGATATCCAAAGGGAACTGGTGCCAAAATTAATTATACGACCACTGCATTTCCCTTGTCTCTGGGAAAAGCTGCCTGTCTAAGGGAAGGTGAGCATATCGCCATTTGGGCTCTTGGAGATTTTGTGTCTGTTGCAGAACAAATACACCACCACCTGAACTCTATATACGGTATTGATATTACCGTGGTCAATGGTCGCTTCATTAAACCTTTAGATGAAAAATTATTGAAGAAACATGCATTGACTCACGACAGGATTATAACACTTGAAGATAATGTGTTAGCGGGAGGGTTTGGATCTGCAGTAGTCGAGTTCCTTCAAGATTCTAATATTCAAACTCCGGTTTCACGTTTAGGTTGGCCCGACAAGTTCATTCCGCATGGAACCGATGTAGATGTACTCCGAAGACTTTGCGGATTAGATTTTCAAGGAATTTTAAATAAAGTTTTATCCCATCTTTCACCTGAAATAAGCTCAGCCAAATTGGTTGAAAGGACTTAAACCGAACTTTGCTTTAAATTTCAGTCATCAACCAGTTGGATAT
>JABBBW010000121.1 GCA_018607205.1 Opitutales bacterium
GGTGTTGGGAAGTCCATACTTTAAGGAGGTTCTCAAGACCTATGGTTTACTTGGTTTTGGCTATACCAGTATTATTAATGATCACCATTTGGTGGATTTGCAAAAGGAGATGGGTGTACAGATAGAGGATGCAAGCGAGGTCTCCTTGGTCGTGGGGAACTTTCTGGAAACTGTGATTGGTTTACCGGTGTCCACTTCTGGGAATTACCAGGCTTTAAAAAATTCTTCATTGGCTTTCATTCTTCGGACCCACGGAGAAGTATACCCAGACACATTTTTTGAAAAATTTGACCGGTGGGCATCTGGACCGGCATTCAGTAAATCAGATTTGGAGCGATTTCGCAGAGATGTCAGGATTGAGCCAGGTAAAATCGATGAAATGAGTCGAAGCATCCGCGTTGAAAAGAAACATTATGCTGAAATGAAAAAGCCTGAAAAGGTCGGTAAGGCGACTCTTTTTTCAATCCCTGCAAGTGGGATCACCCAAGCCCTACAAACGAGTGGAGTGGATGGAGTCAAAATAACACTGGGCATGCAGGCGGAAGATGGCATGACTGTGTTTGTACTGGGTACCAGGAAGGATGTACTTGGTTTTTTTGAGCACGAAAACTCAGACAATGATTCATCGCACAATGTTGGAAGTTCTGAGTTTACTTCGTTTTCAATTCCCTTGGATGGTGAGCTACTCAAAAAAATGGAAACCAGCAACCTATCTGACCCCAATGGGCCGTTGGGGCCCCTGGCCATTACTCTCGGGCAGGCGATGTATCAAATCAAAGAAATTTCGGGGACGGCAAAATTCTCAGGTGGTCGTGCACATCTAGACCTTACTATTGCCTGCAAGGATGTTCAGTCTGCCCAGTCCATATGGAGTGTGGGTCAGGCATCTTTGGGGATGGCCCAACTACAAATGTTGAGAAAACAACTAAAAAATCCTGCTGCCCAAACCGCCGTGAGTGCTGATTTTCTGAACCGTATAAAATTGAAGCATCAGGAAGCAGAGATCCATGTGCATTTGGAAGCCTCTCCCAGCGAACTTATGCCCTGGGCGGCGAACAAGAAATTTCCCTAAATTATTTGTCAATGTCCAGGCAGTGCTGGGCATAGCTCTTGATTTTTTCCCGTACCCCGGTGAGGCCGTTTCTCCGGTTGGGAGAAAGGTGCTGGGTGATTCCGACTTCAGATAAAAAATCAGGTTCCAGCCGGATAATGTCTCCGGGGGGTTCACCACTGTACAATTCGCAAAGCAGGGTAGCGGTACCCTTGGTAATCGAGGCATCGGAATCTGCCCTGAAAAAACATTTACCATTTTCGAACTTAGGAAAGATCCACAATTGGGAGATACAACCTTTGATCAAAAAGGTTTCAATCTTGTATTCGTCTTCCAAACTTGGTGCGTCTTTTGCCCGATCGATAACATAAGCAAAACGGTCGAGATGGTCCTCAAAGGGAACAAGTTCTTCAACTAATTGATCACGCTTTTCTTCAATGCTCATGGTTATCCGATTTGGGATTTCCGGAAAAGGATAGGGGAGTATTTAAATAATTTGAACTGCCGATTGTTACATTTACCATTTCAGCTTTTATCGGCAGGAGATTCTCTACGGATTGGGAAGAGCGAAACAGAGAACTATTTCCCACCGTTTCTCCGGTTGCGGGGTCAGGAATGGCCTTGAGAGTGAGGGTGCGGTTATTGTCTGCCAAGTTCAGTTCGATGGTTGATTGTGCGATTCGCACATAATTCTCGGCATGGGCATCGAGGATGAAGATTTCGAATTCACCCTTATTATTAAGTAAAAGTTCGAGGTTGTGCCCAGATCCATGGGGACCGAGTTCCATTAAAATTCCTCCACGCATGGCTTGATGGACATGTCCACCTCCGGAATTGCCTCCCTTTTTCCGGTCATCCGAACATCCCCAGGTCATAGAGAGCAGAATGGAACAAAATATGATTAGATTTTTCATAACGGTTACATTCTACACATCGGGTTGGAGTCGAGCAAGCGCAAGCCTGCTGAGATAAGTATAAAACAAATCACTTTCGGGGTGGTCATCCAAAGTTTGAACACTTAGGACATTAGGTATGATGAATTGGAAATTAAACCGACTTTCTTCCTGTTTGCTCTTTTTAACGCTGCCTTTTTTTTGCCTTTGGGGTCAACGCCCCAATGTGGTCATCGTCATTACCGATGATCAGGGGTATGGCGATCTTGGATGCACTGGAAATCCAATTATTAAAACACCAGCCATCGATCGACTAGCCAATGAATCAGTGTGGCTTACGGATTATCATGTTGCTCCTACCTGCTCCCCGACTCGAGCTGCTCTAATGTCCGGTCACTGGACGAACCGTACCGGTGCTTGGCACACGATAATGGGAAGATCGATGCTTCGGGAAGACGAGGGCACGCTGGGACAATTTTTTAAGGGAGCGGGTTATGAAACTGGAATGTTTGGCAAGTGGCACCTCGGAGACAATTTCCCGTACCGCCCGGAAGATCGAGGCTTTAACGAGGTTTATCGCCATGGCGGAGGTGGAGTGGGCCAGACCCCAGATGTCTGGGACAATTCTTATTTTGATGGAGGCTATTTTCACAACGGAAAAATCGTACCTGCTGAGGGTTTTTGCACTGATGTATTTTTCGAACAGGCCAATCGATTTATTTCTGAGTCTGCCAAGAATGGTAAGCCTTTCCTGGCTTACATCTCGACTAATGCTCCTCACGGTCCTTTTCATTGTCCCGAGAAATACATGGACTTGTACAAGGGGCAGAGCCCTACCATTCAGGCTTTTTACGGGATGATCACCAATATCGATGAAAATGTGGGGAAAACCCGAAAACTACTCAAGGATTTAGGCATTTACGAAGATACCATCTTTATCTTTACCACCGATAATGGGACTGCCCGAGGGAAGTCAGTTTTTAACGCTGGTATGCGCGGGCAAAAAGGTAGCGAGTACGATGGCGGGCACCGGGTGCCTCTCTTTTTGCATTGGCCCAAGGCCGGTATGGCAGAAAAACGCATCATAGGTACCCTTTGTCATGCGGTCGATGTGGCTCCAACTTTACTTGAACTTATCGGAGCCAAAAAACCCGAGGGATATAATTTTGACGGCAACTCCATTAAATCATTGCTGGAGGGGAAAACGGAGGGCTGGTCCGATCGTATGCTGGTAACCGACTCTCAGCGGGTGCGCGATCCTATCAAATGGAAACAATCTGCAGTCATGAGCCAAGGCTGGCGTCTGGTCAATGGCAAGGAATTGTACAACATCGATTCTGACTCCGGACAGGAAAAGGATTTGTCCGGCAAACACCCTGAACGTGTCGCCAGGATGCGGGCTTTTTATGATGCCTGGTGGGCAGAACTTGAACCAACCTTTGCCCGGACTACTGAGTTGTATGTCGGCCACCCCGACCATCCAGTTGTATCCTTGACCAGTCATGATTGGATCCAAAAAGCTTACCCGCCATGGAACCAGGGGCAAAACCGTAATCGATTGCCAGTTCATCCACGAAACAAAGATTTAAAGCACGATGGTCACTGGGCGATCAAGGTAGTGCAGTCAGGAATTTACAAAGTAGAGGTTAGGCGCTGGCCGGCTGAGTCGGGCAAGAAGATCAATGAATTTTTACCTGCTGGAAAAAATGTGCCTGGTGCGGACAAGGCATTCCGATCCCATCCTGGATTAGGAATCAATGCAACCGCTGCCACCCTTCGGTTGAATGGGGAAGACTTGGAGACTATACCGGTGGAGGATACCACCGAGTCGGTTACATTTGAAGTAAATCTACCAGCAGGTAAGCACAGGTTATCCCCTTATTTCACTATTCCACAGGGTGAGCTTGGATGTTACTATGCAATTTTGAAAAGTCGTTCTTGATTCCTAATTATTTTCGAAGTTTCTTAGGCCGGTCTTTGCAATTTTTCAAATTTGTAATCTTTCGTTGGTGTTAAAACCAACGAAAATGTCTTCAATCACTTAGGTATAGCCAGATTCAATGAATATAGAGATCGGGCTGATTGAAGTTACAGGCGTTGAAAATTCCTAGGGATTTGGAAATTAGGTGCTGCCTGATAATGTTTCGACGAATCGAAATATCAGCAATTTTATAGTACTTTAAGCAGCTTGCAAATCTTCTGCAGCTAATTGGCGCTTGAGATCACGGAAACTGATCATCTTACCATTATCCTCGTCCCATAAACGATACTTTACCGAGCGCAGGCTAGTGAAAATATTGAGCTCGGGTGCATTGCGGAAGAATGGGTCGGAATGGTGGCATCTTTCCAAATTGTAGTTGGGTATTCTAGGATTGAGATGATGGATATGGTGAAAGCCAATATTTCCTGAGAACCATTGTAATATTTTCGGAAGTTTGTAGTAACTGCTTCCTTCCATTGCTGCAGTTGTGAAATCCCAATTCTTTGTCTCTTCCCAATAGGCATCCTCAAATTGGTGTTGTACATAAAAGAGCCAGACTCCGGAACATCCGGCTACTGACATCATTACCAATTGAATGATCAACCAGGGAATAAATCCGAAAATTGCACTCATGCATACACCCCAGGTCAAAAGAGCAAGGTTCATCATCATAACCGATCGTTTTTCGCGGGGTTTTGACTTTTTAGAAGGAAAACGCTCAAGCACGAAAAATAGGAATAAAGGAGCAAAGACGAACAGAATGAATGGATTGCGAACCAGACGATAATTTATCCGGGTAGTACGGGAGGACGCCAGGTATTCCTTGACTGTTAATGTCCAAACATCACCAATACCACGTCTATCCAAATCCCCAGTGGTCGCATGGTGCATCGCATGTTCCCATTTCCAGTGATGGTAGGGAGTGAAGGTGAGCATGCCGGTAATGAAGCCAATCACATCGTTTGCCTTTTTGTTTCTGAAAAACGATCCATGTCCGCAGTCATGGAAAATAATAAATGCACGGACAAGAAATAAACCGCCAAGGATGGCCAGGGAAATCGCAAAAAGCCACGATATCGGATAAACAAAATACAACGCCGTCCAAACCCCTGCCAAGGGACCTAGGGTGTTCACCAACTGCCAGATGGCAGCTTTGCGATTGGGCTTTTGGAAGTCTTCGACTAACTTTTTCCACTCTGCAACTGATTTAGTTTTTTTATTCATAACATAATTTTCCCATTAATTACTACACTCCGCTGTAATACCAACAGGTAAATGTAAAATAGGCAAGTTTTGATCCTTGGTGTGAATTTCTTGAAGAAAGCTTATTGAATCAACTGTTCCATCTTGTCGCCAACCAGTAATACTTTATGAGTTAAGGTATTTATGAACGATTTTAAATCTTCAAACAAATTGGTTTTTGAGCGCTCTATAGAATCTGGTCTTGAAAGAGTGCTGGTCGATCACGACTTTCTGGTAATTTCTTTTGCCCGGGTACTCGAAGAATTGGGTGTCCCGGGAGCGGCTAGTCTTTTACGGGAGAGAAATTTTTCCGAACCTGCCAATCTGCTTTCTCCAGAGTGTATACAGGCGATATCTTTTTACTTCCAATTGCTCAACCTGGTTGAGGAACATGGATCGGGCAGAAGTGCCCGTTTGCGGGAGAAGGAACTGGGCGGGGATGCCGAACCCGGTCGCTGGGGCCGTTACCTCAAACAATTAAACGATGCAGGGTATTCTGAAGAGCAAGTACGCCAAAAACTCAAGGATGTCCGGGTGGAACCTGTTTTTACCAAGCATCCAACCGAAGCCAAACGCTGGGCGGTTCTTGGTTTGCACCGTGAAATAGTACGACTTTTGCGAAAGCGTGATGCTGTGGAGACTGTATTTGAACAGGCATTTTGTGAACGCAGTCTGCAGGCTGTGCTCGAACGTCTTTGGCTGACTGGTGAAATTTTTTCACGCAAACCAGAAGTGGAAAACGAACTGGAAAACCTAGGCTATTATTTAAAACAGGTATTTCCCGTAGTCTTTAATAACCTGGATGATCGCTTGCGCCACGCCTGGGAACTGGTATGGCCCGAAGCCAAACCTTTATTGGATAAGGAACTTCCCACTTTGAGCTTTGCTTCCTGGGTTGGGGGTGACCGTGATGGTCACCCAAAGGTGACTGCAGAGGTTACCCGAAACACCCTGCGTACATTAACACAGGGAGCGGAAGAGGTTGTTCGTTCCCGCCTCGTTGAGCTCGGGCAAAAACTTGCTTTCAGTCGGACTGGCTTGGCCGCGCCTCCTGCTTTGCTTGCCCGTTTGAAGAACTGGGGAATTCCTGAAGATATCGGAGAACCCTGGAAAGTTTTCGTTTTGTGCATAGCCGAACGTTTGGACGAAGGAATTAAACCCTTGCGGGAAAATTTAGAACTTTTGATTTCCAACCTTACCGAGTCTGGAGCTATATTAACCGTGGATTTGTATGTCCGTCCCGTTTTGCGTTTGATCAATAGTTTTGGGCTTCACCTTGCCCGCCTGGATGTTCGTCAAAACAGCGATGCTTATGACCTTGCCCTTGGACAAATGATGGAGGCTGCAGGCATCGATGATGGGCAAAATTTCCGACAGTGGACCTTAGCCAGAAAGCTTGAATTTCTTAACCAGGAATTGAACCATCCCCGCCCCATGACTCATGCCTCGATGGAACTTCCGGCAGAGGCGGAAGAGGTTCGGGCCACTTTTTCTGAATTAGTTGACCATCTGGATGCTCGCGGACCAGAAGGGCTGGGTTGCTTGGTTGTCAGTATGACTCGATCGGTAGCCGATTTATTGGTGGTGTGTGTGCTTGGAAAAGAGGTCGGGCTTACCCGGGTAAGGAATGGAGAGATGGGCTGTGCGTTACCTGTGGTTCCCTTGTTTGAAACCTATGAGGATTTGGAAGCGGCACCAGGGATTATTGATGATTTTCTTGCTCACCCCTGTGCCCGTGCAAGTTTACAAAAAAATGGATCAATTGCTTCGCAAGTAATTATGCTCGGGTACAGCGATAGCAATAAAGACACTGGGATCATTGCCAGTCAATGGGCTTTGCAAAGAGCTCAAAAGCGCTTGTTGGAAATTGGGAAAAAGCATGGAGTATCCCTTACCTTCTTTCACGGACGGGGTGGTACTGTGGGTAGGGGAGCCGGACCCACACACCGTTTTCTCGAAGCCTTGCCTGAGGATTCTCTCGCTGGTGGATTGCGTATTACGGAGCAGGGAGAAGTAATCGGGCAGAAATTCAATACCGCAACCACTGCTTCTTCCAACCTCGAGACTTTGCTTGCCGGTTCCCTGGGTGCCCGTTTGCTCAGTAAAGCCAAGGGTGAACCTGCAGAAACGACTGAGGTGATGGATTGCCTGGCCGAATACTCAAGGCTTGCATACCGGGAGCTTTTGGAAACCGATGGATTTGTGGAGTTTTATCGGCAAGCCACTCCGATCGATGCGATTGAACGAAGTCGGATTGGTTCCCGCCCGAGCAGACGGACCGGACAGTCGAGCTTGCAGGACTTGCGGGCCATTCCCTGGGTATTTAGTTGGAACCAGTCGCGCTACTACCTACCTGGTTGGTATGGGGTAGGTGCCGGTTTGGAAGCATTAAAAAATCAATTGCCAGATCTTTTTGCCGAACTTCCCAGTCTGGTAAAAAAGAGTTCTTTTCTTCGCTATGTATTTTACAATGCCGAGAGCAGCCTGGCGAGTTCCGACCCTCAATGGATGGGGGCCTATGCGGACTTGGTTGAAAATACTGATCTCCGGAAGTTGATGCTTGGAAAAATCATTGGAGAACGATCGCTTGCTGAAGAACATTTCACCTCACTTTTTCAAGGAACCTTGCAGGACAGACGTCCCCGCTTTTGGAAAACCCTGCAAGCCCGGGAAGATGCTTTACGCCTGTTGCATGGTCAGCAAATTCGATTGCTCCGAGAATTTCGTGCAGAGGGCGGAGACCAACCGGAACGGGTCGAGCTAATGCTCTTGGTGGTCAATGCAATTGCCAGTGGTTTACGGACCACTGGATAAAAGAATTAACGCAAAAAAAGAAGTGTTACTTCACGAAACGGGCGGGTGCTTCGCCTTCCAAGTTGAGTACAATGGCAATGTTCAGAAAGGTGATTTCGCCCATTGATTCACAATTTTCGAAACGTTTATCCTGGTGCATTCTGGCAAGTTCTTCCCGTAGGCGACGAACTTTTTCATCACTGGATATACGATCCTCGCACATACAGTTGCGCAAACGTTTGATTCGGGTCTGGGAGAAGTTGAATCTTCTTTGGATGAGGGTGCGTTCCTCCCGTTGGTACTGTAAACTGGTATCCCGGTTGATCAGACTGGTACAAAGATCGACCACCGGTAGGTTGTTCTTAAAAAACTGGGGCAGGTAAAAACTGCGCCTGCCTTCATAAGATTGCTGGTCGAAATCAATTGCCCGTACCCGGTACTGGGTATGTTCGAGATCAGGAGTCATTTCCACGACATAATTATAGGCCCGCATGTCTCCTAGGAGACGAACAAAGCAACGTTCGTTAAATTTGATGAATTCCTTGGCCAGTCTGACTTCGTTCAATTCCTCGCGCTTTAAATAATTACGGATAAAATCGTCCCCGGGTACTCCGATGATATGCTCCTCGATGAGGGTGTCTTTATCCACCTGGAAATTGATCTCGTTGGGGGAGAGTAACTGTTCAAGTTCGAGACCGTACACCCTGGAGGCATCCGCTTTCTTAACGTAAAAATAGTCGTGATTGTCGTTGTACTGGTTGACGATACGAATACGGAAAGGCTTGGTATTGCCAAAGGTACAGTAATCTACCCGGTCGACATAAAGGTTGGGCAGGATGCGTTCATCCCCCCCTGAACGTAGCAGGACATATATTTTTTTTAATCCTTCAAATATTTCCCGGCCGTAGTTCTGGTCATAGACCATCGTTTGCCAGAGGGTATCCTCGTTCTTGGCATTGACCACCGGGAAGGAATCTTCTGCCTGGAGCAGGTTTTCATAATGTACCGGGAGGTCGAGTTGACGTTTGTAATCTTTGAGGTAATCGCGCAGGGGATCGTTTAGCGGAAAGAACTTTTTTTTCTGCTGCTGAACTTCTTCCTTCATTGGGATTGGATGGTGCTGCTCATAGAATTGATCAGGTTACAGGTTAAGCAAACGAAGTCCGATCGACAAGGGGCAAAGCAGCCTCAATACCTGGAGTTAGCCTTCGCGGAGTAAACGGGCGGGTTTTTCCCGCAAGGCTTTTCGGGCTGCAAAATCTGCAGTGATTACGGAAAGTCCTACCACACAAAAAATTACTACCAATGGAATATCCCAACGAAAGCTCCATACCCGATCAAAAACTTGAGCAGATAGAAGATAGCTTGTGCCTATACTCAGGCATACCCCAATGGTGGCAGCACTTGCACCCAATATTCCAAACTCCATCCATACCTGACGGCGCAACTGCCCACTTGTGCTACCCAGTACTTTTTGTAAATTCATTTCCCAACTCTGGCTCCGTGCCTTTTCCCTGACTACACAGTAAAGAATGACGAGGCCGGCAAGAATGGAGAGGCCCGCCATTACCTGTAGCGCCCAGGTCATCTGACCGACCACATCGAGGATCTTTCTTCCCGTTCGTTCGACATCGAGGATGGAGACCGTGGGAAACTTATTCACTAATAAATCCTGGACCCGGGCCTTTTTTTCTTTGTTTAAATGATGAAGGGTTCCGAGAAAGGTTTTGGGTGCCTGCTCCAATGCACCCGGTTGCATTTGTACAAAGAAATTCGGTTGAAAACTCGTCCAGCGAACCCTCCGCAAATTGACCACCTTTGCATCGATGAGAATACCAGACACTTCAATGGTCATGTGATCGTTCAAACTCAGCCCGAGGGCTTTGGCGTATTTGTGCTCCACCGAAATTTCTGCCGGTCTGCCTGCTGCAGGATCAAATACTCCGGAAAAGGGATGTCCGGCAAGCAACTCTTCGCTTTCCAAGAGGTTCTTCCGGTAGCTAAGGTTAAAACTGCGGTTGCGAAAGGCATTGCGCCTTTGTTCATCGGGGTTGTTCAGTTCTTCTTCTTGTCGCTGAGATTTTTCGTAAGCTATACCCTTTAGCGATTTAATCTTTCCCCGAATCCATGGGGTGATGTTACCCAATGGTGTCCCTTCTTTTTCCAAAAGCGATTTCACCCCCTTGAGTTGTTCTTCTTGTAAGTCGAAGAGAAAAAGACTGGGCAAATCGCCGGTCGGATCATCAAGTCCGATTTCCTTACCCAGTCCGTGATGAGTCTGGGGAATCAGGGTAATGAGGAGTACACCCAGTCCGATAGCGAGAAAGCCGGTAAGGGCACCCGCACGGTTGCGGGCGAGCGAACGGGCTGCCAGCCGAATAGATAGCCGGGAATGTCCAAATAACTTTTCTCCCAGTCCAAATCCGAAGCGGGCAAGGAGGTAGAGCAGGATCAGGGAGCCGAGAAAGCAACCAAAAAATACATTGGCTAATTTATCGGAATGTGCCTGAGCTAGGCACAAGCCCCAAAAGGCAACGAGTCCGGGCAGAGCAAGCAAGAGATTCATTCGCGAAGGTTTCGATCCGGGACGCACCGCTTCCTGGAAGAGTTCAGCAGGCCGTAAACGACGAACCTTGCGTAAGGCGGGCAGGGCAAGCAACCAGCCAGATCCCATAGCTACCGCAAAGGTAAGGAGTATGCTCCGTGAGCTCACCCATACTTCAATTTTTGAACCAGTCATTTCTGAAATTATTCCACCGAGTCCGGGGAGTAAAAGAGAACAGGCAAGGGTGGCAGGCAGTGCGGCAAATATACCCAGCAGTAAAAGCTGAAGGAGGAAAATACGCAGGGCGGTCTTTCGGGTTGCTCCCAAGCTTACAAGGGTAGCAAGCTCGGGCATTCGATGGGTGAGGAATCCATGAAAAAGAAAACCACTCCCCAGGCAGGCAAGAAACAGGGCGACCAAAGAGACCAGAGATAAAAAGTCGGAAAGGTAGCGTAAGAGTCGTCCTGCCCGGTGACCCGCTTGGCGATGAGTGAAGGTACGGACCTCTGGGGCGCTGAGTGCCTTTTCCAGTCCCCGCCCGAAGGCGTCTGAGTCTATACCTTTGGGTAGTTGAAATAAATGGGTGTGGTAAGCGAGGCTGCCTTCGCCAAGTAAATTGGTATCATTCAGGTATCTCCGGCTGATGAATACTTTTGGGGCAAGATCAGTCGGTTGAAAAGTCAAGCCGGTCTCTTCCTCAATGAGGTCAGCAATTCGAAACTTCGCCTCTCCCAACTGTAGTTCCTCTCCTACTTTAATTCCAAGTTGGGACCGGGCTTCCGGGTAGATCCAGGCAAGCCTTTCCTCATGGAGGAGATTGATTTCGTCCCCGCTTTTTTCCCCGCCCTTTTCAAGTTTGAAGGTTCCATGAAAAGGAAATCCCGGATCTATTGCCACCACCTTGACCAGACGGCTACGCCCGGTGGGGCCGGCTGCCATGGAAAAAAAATCGACCGCCTTTGCCTCCCTAGTTTCAGCGGGCAGGGTATTACGAGCCAGTTTAATTTCCTCTTCCGTGATGACCCGTCTTGCCCGGATGGCCAGGTCCGCACCCAATAATTCCCTGGATTCATTCATTACCTTGGACTCGATGGATTCCCGAAAGGCATCCACTACCACAAATCCGATCAATCCAAGGGCGAGATTAAGGCTGTAAAAAAAACAAAAGGATCGACTGTTTCGCATCTCCCGCCATGCCTGGCGCAAAATAAAACTCATTTGGTTAAATCTTCAAGGGTTCCTTCGTTAAGAAGGAGTGACCGGTCGCAACGATCGGCCAGTTCTCGATTATGGGTAACCAGAACCAGGGAGGTAGTATGTTCCCTGCATAAATTAAACAGGATATCCATGACCTCATCTCCCGTCTTTTGGTCGAGGTTGCCCGATGGTTCATCCGCGAGGATGAGAGCAGGACGGGTGACCAGAGCCCGGGCAATTGCCACTCTTTGACACTCTCCGCCGGACATTTCCGAAGGGAAATGGGTGGCCCGGTGATCAAGTCCCACTTCCTTAAGCGCGGTTCGGGCCCGATCCGAAAAGTCGGTAGTTTCAAGGATTTCCAAGGGGAGTCCGACATTTTCGACCGCAGTCAGGTTGCGCATTAAATGATATTGTTGAAAGACGATACCCAGTTTTTCTGAGCGTGTTTGGGAGAGTTGATCTTCGTTGATCTTGGCAAGGTCTGTCCCATCGATTTCAATAGTTCCTGAGTCTGGATTGTCCAGGCCCGCGAGCAGGGAGAGTAGGGTGGACTTCCCACAACCGCTCGGTCCGAGGATAGCTACTTTTTCTCCCTGAATTACTTCGAGGTCTAAATGCTCGAGTACCTTTACTTTATGGTTTCCCTGTTGGAAGGATTTACAGGCTTGGTGAACTTTTAATATGGGGTGCACTTCAGTTATTTGGAAGATGTTCGATCAAGTGTGTATATACGGTTTCGCAAATTACACGCTGACCGGCTGGGTTGGGATGTATCCGGTCTGGCAGGTTCATGCCTGGTTTTCCACCCACTCCCTCAAGTAGGAAGGGTAGCAGGGG
>JABBBW010000206.1 GCA_018607205.1 Opitutales bacterium
GCGTAGGGTTGGAGATTATAATTGGAACTCTTAAACCTCGCCACATCATCTGCTTCATCTCCATCTATAAAACCAATAAATTGATCCTGTCCCCGCAGTACCAGGTAACGGTCAAACTCAATCGCACTTTGTTTGTCCTGCCCGCGGAAGAGGGTGGAGATGGCGTTAGTAGATGGAGAGATGAAATTCTTACACCATACTGAAAGTGTCCAACCCGATTCGTTTAGAGGGATTCCGTTGGGTTCAATTTTCATTCTCCCATCATCAGAGGTTTTATCAAAAGCCAGGCCTTGTCCAAATTTCCCCTTTTGAGTTACCCAGGCATCGTAAATTGTGGCGACCGTACCGTCTGCACTATCACTTTGAACTTGGTTCGACCTGAGGGAATCACGGTTGAATGACCACCAGGCGTCTATGTCATCCGGCCGGGTAATCGCACGGTAGAGTTTTTTGGAGGAAGAAGAACTACTAACATTCGGTTGTCCGTAACCATCGGTAAATACATCGGGATGAAAGATAATCGATGAACCTCTGTTTTCTTCTCCTAATTTGTAGGCAAAGAACCAAGTCAGGTTATCGTCTGTATAAACAGAATCGGTAATCATTTCACCATTGGTCACGGTGAAATGGGATGCGTTTAAGTCTGAGGCAGGGAAGGGTGATCCACCTCTTGTAAAAGTTAATTTTCCATTTCCACGGGACCCTTCGATAACAGGATCTACACTCAGGGTGGGAAGAATGGATACATCACCCGCACCATTTCCGTAAAGTTGATCGATTTCGGATTGGCTAAGGGCAATGTTATAGACCCGAAAATCGTCCATCAAGCCAACAAAGTTTGTGGCATACCAGTTTGTCCGGTTTTGATCAAAATATCCAAAGCTCAGAGGGATCCGACTCATAGTCGATATTGATGTTTGTAGCGTATTAAGAACTTCCAATCCGTCGACATAGGCTTTAACTCTTTCGCCATCGTAGATATGGGCGATATGCTTCCATGTTCCTCCAAAATCTCCGGTCGAGGACCAAAAATCATTCTTCACATTTTGATGATTGTAAAAAGAACTTATTCGGTTGTACCAAATGTTTCGCAATCCCCATCCAGTCCAGTTTCCACCCGAATTACCGCTTAAATTTCCCATTCCATAAATCACTGCATCATTCATTTCGTTTTCCTGAGCCTGTATCCAAAGAGAGATCGTCCTGGGCCGATTCGATGGAATACCCAGGCTACTGGCAGATGCAGTCGTCCGGACCCATGCATTTCCAGGAAAACTGAGGGCAGAGCCAGATAAACCGGGAGCGTAGGTGACTTCATAGAAAGTACCAGAAATGTTGTTGTCGATAAAAGCTCCTGGGAAGCGCCCAAAGTATTCACTGACACTCTCGGGGTTTTCGTCATCGAAATCCCACCATGCCTCAAGGTGATCCAACCGGGTTAAGGGGCGACCGTATGCCAGGTTGAAGCTAAGGGGTTGACTGACGGCACCATCGCTGGATTCACTAAAGCTTCCACCAAGTTGGAAAGAAAAACGGTTTGGATATTCCGATGGGGTGAATTGAATAATCAAGCTGGAATTATCCTCATTTTTGGAAAAAGAAAAATCATCCACATCTTGTCCGTCCTTATCGAGTAAACGAAAATTAGGATAAGCGGATAAATAGGGATGGGTGATAGGCATTAAGTCCTTGAGTTTCCATTTTTGGGCAAGATACCCTTCCATTTGCTGGCGAATGTCTTGGCTCAAAGCCCCTCGAGATACAATCATTTCCCCAAGAGTCCAATCCGATCCATAACCACTGGATGCATTATTGGCCGGAAAAAAGAAAGAGCCTCCTGCATTGGTTGGGGATGACCGAGGTCCACTCAGAATGGATACACCATTCTTGAAAACACTCTGAAAGCCCTCGGTGACCGAAAACCGTAGTCCCAATAGAGCGGTTTCTCCGGCTTTGATCATGCTTGCAGATTTACGATTATCTGAAAACCACCAGAAAATGTTACCATTAATCCAAGGGAAGTGGTCTCCCCACCCAAAACCAAATGGAAAGGTGTTGCGAAGTTGGGTATCAAGTCGGGCCACCATGATCACGAAAACATCCCTGACTTCGCCCGGTCTGCCATCCGCAGTGGCAGGAGTCCAAGTTTGGTTATTCCTGCCCCCTTCGTAAGCCGTGATTCCTTCCATATTATCGTCGCTACGTTTATCAAAGTCGATGGCATTGATCCCGTTAATTAGTCCTCCTGTATCCGGTTTGTTTGTGCTATGCCCGTATAAACTAATTGCGTTGTTCACCTTGTTAGATATCGAGTCAATTTCGTTCCCCGTGGCTAAAGTGATGCTGCCAGAGTCCGATGCATCGATCCATAGGGTGACCCCTTCCACTTGATCTGGAGTTGGCAGAGAAAAGTCTAAGTCCTCGATCAATAAATCATTGAGGCTTAAGTTGTTTCCGTATCTCTTAAATTTAACTTCAACCGAGACTTCTTCTTGCAATTCTGGATCTTGGACTGGATCAAAGGCATAGGGTTCCACAGTGAGACCATGATCACTCAAGCCATCATTGTACAAATCAGTAGCCATGGATGATCCCAGAACAGCAGAATAAATGCGAACATCGTCAATCTCACCGATAAATCGCCCTTGGGTAGAGTGACCGATCCTCCAAATACTATTTCCCGGTATAACCAGGCTGCTACCAAAGTCTCCACTTTCACCCTCGAGTTCCCCGTTTAAATAAAATTTGAGTTCATACCCATCCTGTGAATTTGCATCGTAGGATAACAGTAGGTGGTTCCATACACCTTCTTCAATGCCTCTCCCAATCTGTACATTTCCTGAGCTGATCAAAGTATTCATGTACACTTCCAGGTTGGAAGTTCCTGTACCGATTTGAATCGCCTCTCCATTCGTTCCGCCGAGAGAAAGCATGATGTTTCCAATGAGTTCAGGGGATCGGTAAGTACTATTGGCAATTCTTTTATACCATAGCGAAACCGTGAACTGTTCCTTGCTGAGATTGGCATCAGGCGAGCCGAGTGATAGGTAATCTCCCTGATTACGAAAACTAACCGCTGTTCCGAAGATAGAGTCAGCAGTCCATGAAGCACCTCCCTGGATCGTACCATCGCTTGAGCCCATGCTGTCGGTAACAGATTTGCCAATCGATTCATCCAGCCACCACCAATGGACTAAATGTTCTTTTAGGGGAACTTCGGGAACCCGAGATATTTTATGCAGGACCCGCAAGGTGTCCTCCGTATCGGAACTGCCTGCCCCACGGGGTAAGTCCAGAATCATTTGCTGGTAGGAGGTAAAGGTTGCGTTGAATTCAAAAACTCCGGAACCCAGAGAGACTAAACTCCCATCGACAATCTCTCCGTTGGTTAGGCTTGCATTGACCTCGGCTTCTGTGATTCCAGTAGTTGCGATCTCTTCTTCAAATTTTTCGAAATTAATTCGAAAGGTAACGGTCTCTTCATCGGTGACCACGGGTGCGGATACCGTTCCGACCAATCCAATATCTCCCTCCCCCCCGTTGTAAATTAGGGAAATCTCTTCTGGCGTTAGGGCATCGTCGTACATTCGGAGGTCATCGATTTGCCCGGCAAAGTATTGGTTGCTATTGAAAGGACCTGGTCCCCCAATAAACCAGTCTCCCAATCTCGGTTCTGAGAGCTCGTTTTCCTGCAAGGCGGAGGTAGCCACCATTCGACCGTTCACAAATGTGGATAGCTGATGGGTAGTCCGGTTTACGGTCATCACAACATGTGCCCACTCTCCTTGAATCAATGAATACTCAAAGAGAGATGAGATGGGCTCATCTCCATTCTGCTCCCAGGAGCTGATCGATCTTTTACCAGTGATTGCCAACCCTCGGTCATTTTCAATTCCCGGAGTTGCAATAATGGGGATTTGATGGCCAAGGAATAAAACTTTCTCGTGCCCGTTCGAACCATCCGACTTGATCATTCGTTCCCCGGAATCCACTTCGTCAAAGGTCAGGTTCTGATTTTTATCTAGCCAAAAAGTATTTCTGCCACTGCCTCCTGCCCGAAGATAAAAAATGCCAGGGGCAAAAGATCCACCTGGTTCAAAGGCTAAAGATCCATGGGCGATCGTAAATCCACGGGGTTGAGTACCATAATCATAAAAGGATGTACCAAATGAAGATGCATAGGAATTGGGCGTTTCAGAAAGGCTGGATAGAAAATTGGGGCTGTAAGCTGTGCCTCCATTCTCATTTTCCAAAAGCCAGGGGCCGTCGGTTAGGTTGGTATCTGAAAAGAAAGCATAGGGGTAGGAAATTGAATTTGCATCATATCCAATGTAATCAGTATTCCATCCAGCATCGGTGGATGGATCGTTATCCACGGCCAGGGCATAAAAGCTGACCGGTTCCTCAAAGAGTTCTGACAAAAGATCACTACTTGGGTCCAGTTGAGGAATGCCTTGTTTTCTCATTTCGTGAGGCCAGGTATCGATGCGGGCATCTCCCCCCCAGTCTCTCCAGAAAAAACGGGCATGCGCGAAGTTGAATCGATTGCTTTCCGGAAGGTCAGTCGGCTTGATCCAGGCAGAAAGGGAGTAGTTCCCACGGGTAATGGCTAGGTCGTCGCTAGTTTTTTCCTGCAAAATCATGGAGATCTCACCGCTGTTCAGCATAGTCGAATAGATACGGAAGTCATCAATCCACCCGCTAAATCCTCCACCTCCAATAACAAGGTCTGAAGGTTGCGTATTAATCTCAAAATTATCTTTATTGATAGTGGATAAAAACTTGGTTTCTTGTCTGCCATCCACAAACAAATTCAGTGAAAATGAACTTTCTCCAATTGGGGTCATCGAAACCGCGAGGTGTCGCCATTTTCCATCAGATACCATGTAATGCTTTCCAATTTGATTGGCACCATAGATACCCAACTTCATCCATCCATCCATTCCATTTGAACTGGTTATGGACCAGTTCCAATGTTTTCCATTTTCCAAGATTCCCCACTTTACCAGATTTCCAGAAGGTGCGAGTGTTTTGACCCACATGGAAAGGGTGCGTGGGAAGTTCTCGTAAATTCCAGGATCTTTTTCCTCAGGTACTCTGAAAATTCCTCCGTTTTGTAAATCTAATGCCTGATCAAACCGGCCCATTCCAAAAGCCCCATTCCCGACCATTTGACCATGCCTTTCATTTCCTGAGTAATCCTGAGAATCTCCATCGAAGGGCCACCAAGCGTGCAACAGATTAGGTAGGGTTACATTTGCTAATTCGATCGCGCTTTGATTGCGGTCAAGCAAATCGATCTTCCCGAAATTGGAGCCGCCATCAAATCCCAGAGTTGATCCAAACAAATTCTGGTTATTTTGAGTCTCTCCGTAAAAGAGCATGGGTCGGTCACCTCCGGACTGATCCTCGAAAACAAATGTGGATTGATTTGAGTCAAAAAGTGGGACAACTGGTGCCCATTTGTCATCTAGGTAAGAGGTAACAATAGAGTCATCTAACACCTTATCAAAAAGGATGAATTCAGATATTTTTCCTTTCCAGTTATCCGTGCCGTCTGATCTCCCCCCAATCACGAAATCAAGTGTTGGTGTGGACTTGATGCTACCTGTTAAAGTTGATTGCCCAATTGTTTGGCCGTTTACGATAAACTTAAAATTATTAGCTTCCTCGAGAGATGAATACCGAATCGATAGGACACTCGGACCACCCGTAAACCCGTCGTGTGTCCAGATAGCCTCATTGGATGTTGTCATGTAACTGTTTCCACCAGTTGATGTATTTAGTGCTGGTCCCCAAATTTTGTGCCCATTTTTATCTGCCCTGTGCATATTCAAAAACCACGAAAAGTTATGGCTGTTATTGTTGGCCCACCCGGTGGTATTGGTTTTACCTAATATGCTGGAGAATTGATTCTGTGCAGTTTGGTAGAGCACTGCAAAAACATGAAATTCTTCCCAGTTGTCAAAGGGTACTCTGGAGTTCTCTAAAGCCAGGGAAGCACTGTTAAGATAAATAGTGGGTTTTGAGTTTAAACCGCTCGCACTGTAAGAAGGTGTACCAGCTCTTTTTTTGGCATGATGATCGTTTCCGCTTTTGTCTGCCCAAAACTGAATGGATTCCCCGTCTGTTGGCTCACCCAATTGTCCTTGGTCAGTCCCTTTATCCAAGCTGCTCAAGTCATAGGCATCCAACCAAACTTTGGGGGACAAAGTGAGGGGAGTCCATGCATCAACGTTTGCGGGAGGCGTGCTGTTACTTTCCCAGGATTGGTTGGATTCCTGATCAAAAGTCCACCAGCCAACAAGGTTTTTTGCTGCGGTTACTGGTTCGATATGTTGAATCCGGGCAAAGCCAGAAGAAGTAGAAAAATTATCGTCGTCCTTGGCAGTTCCAGCTGGTATGCGGATTTTAATCCGTTGAGGCTTTTTGTCGGCAGCAATGTAGAAACGGTAATGAGTTGCATTATATTCAGAAAATCCGGAAACCTGACCACCAGTGACTTCCAAGTCATTGGTTGTAAATCCGGATACAGTAGAAAGTTCACCGCTGTTTTTAACGAATGAAACAAAAACGGTAGAATTTGCCTCTGGATTAACCATTGGTGCATCAATTTTTGGGCTGGCTCCTAGATCGCCAAAACCTTCCCCAAATGCAATTGCTGCATCTTCCGAACTTAATACTTCAGAGTAGTATCGAATCTCATCAATCCAGCCTTTAAAAAGGTTACTGCCGTCACTAGACCCTCCAATTCCGATATCGGCATTGTCCTTTAGAGGAGTTTCGAGAAGTTCAAGTATCCCCGCATTTTTGCCATTAAGAAAGGATCGGAGGTAGGTGCCATCATAAGTGGAGAGAAAACAATTCCATTGATTAAGTTGAAAATACACTGAGCCAGTCGATCCATACTGACTCGATAGTCCCTCGGCACGATACAGTGCTTCCAGGCTGGTACCACCGGGCTTTATTTGAAAGAGGTAAGAATAATTGGTTGATTCACGCTTGCTCAGAATTTGGGAGTAATCATCGGGCAGTCCGTTTGTTTTAAACCATAGGAGAATACTGTAGGATGAGTTGACCTGAAATTTTCGGTTTCCTTCCAAAACTGCAAAACCAGTTCCTTCGCTTATATCCATTGAGAATTTTGAAAGAGCATTACCATTTTCTTCATTTCCCCATTTCCCGAGATTCATGAAGAGTGGACTACCTCCAATGACCGAGTCATTAACGATTGAACCGTTACCCTCGTCAAAAGACCATCTTGCCAAAAGACTTTCCTCCCGAACCAAACCGTAAGCCATGGAATTAGCAAAGCAAATCCCTACCAAGGTTGAACAGAGCAGTATCAAAAGGCGCATCAGTTATTAATATAGCAGATAAAGTGCCATAAAACCAAACTTACCTGCGCATGTGAGTAAGTTATTTATATGGGAGGAAATAATTAAAGAGTGGATTTTATTGCACTATAATAAAATAAATATACACCTTGGCGCACTAGGTGTAGGCCAATTGGTAAAATAATTCTTTAGTATATCCTAAATTAGCATTTGAACGCTAAAAAATACAAAAATTTAAGTATAACGAAAAAGGGTAAGATTTGTAATTCTTCCGGTCTTAGGTGATTTTTTTAAAAAACATCTTCTTCAAGATCATCTGCATACTCGTCAAATGTATCAAATGATGAACTGGGATCATCGCCTGATTGAGTGTTTTCCTTGGTTATTTTGTATCCGTTTATCGAGGTGAACCATTTGGTTACTCCATCTTTTCCCTTCCACTCTCTTCCATTGATTCGGGTTTGAATTTGAACTTGATCCCCTACCTTTAATTCTTTGCTTAATTCAATACTATCTTTGGTGAATTCTACTGGGATTGGGTTGTCCCATCGACCGTCTCCAGTCTCCACCACAACTTGGTGTTTACGGAATCCATTACTTCCGAATTCGCGCACTTCGTCCACAAAAGTTATCTTACCCTTTATTGTTACTTCGTTCATCATCTTTCATTAAATCAAAAATAAATTAGCGTCTATCCTTGGTTATTCACATCGAACAATGATAAATGATTATATTTTTGACAGGATTGACACCTAGCTATTACCTCAGGTGTCTATCCCTATCAGTCGTGTTTATTATTGTTTTTTAATATGAGTGCCAAACCAAAGGTTTTGTTTATTGACGACGATGAGTGTGTGCTTAAGGGAATCGAATTAAATTTAGGCAGAAAATTTAACTTAACAGTTGTTTCGTCTGGCAAGGATGCTCTTGAATTAATCGCAAAGGGAGAAGTGTTTTCAGTGGTTGTTGTTGATTATGTAATGCCCGAAATGAATGGGGCTGAATTTTTGAAGGAAATGCGACTTTATAACCAATCAGCTGTTACTATTCTTTTAACAGGAGCGACCAATTTTGAGTATGCCGCGGAGTTCGTAGCCAAAGGTGGGGGGGGTCGTTTGCTTAGTAAACCTTGCCCTCCAAATGAGTTGATTGAACATATTGAAGATGCTTTGTTTCATTTTCAACAAGTTGAGGATGAAAATCATTCAATTGGGAACGTTATGAACGCCGTTGTTCGTTCTTTTACTGCAGTGCTTGCCGCCGCTTTACCATTATATTTTGGCCGTTCTCAACGGGTTATGCGTATGGCTTCCGAAATTGGAGAATATTTAAGATTGAGATCCCTCTGGAGGTCCGACCCTGCCTGCGTTTTTTCTCATCTAGGTTTTGCCACCTTGCCTCCAGAAGTCCAGCTTAGAGCTTATCAAAATGAAGGTGTTAAGCCTAATGAAATGGAGTTGATTGATAGCTTTGAAGATTTTACGGGAGAGATGTTGTCTAGCATACCTAACATGAGTGAAGTCATGAAAGTAGTTGATTTAATAGGACAAGATTATGAAGAATCTAGTCAGAACGATAACGATACTGCAAAATTGGCTTCAGTGATCCGTATAGCTAAGCATTATGATTTTTATGCAAGCAAAGGGCAGAACCGACCCCAAATTTTTGATTCCTTAATCAACAACAAATCAATTTATTACATGGATGCTCTTGATGCATTGAGCACAATCAGGCCTTATGCTAATGGTGGTCCTCAATGTATTTTATTAAATACCAAAGAATTAAGGAAGGGCATGCGTTTACAGGAAGACCTATTTTTGGATAGTGGAGTGCTTTTTGCACCTAAAGGCTCTATTGTGAATCCACCACTTTTGTATGTAATGAAAAACTACAGAACTTGTTACATTAAAGATCCGTTCCCACAAAGCATCTTAGTAACTCAAGGCTCCAGCTTCGAAACAGACTAAGTAAAGCCCCAGGAAACGGGCCTATGTTTTCACTCCCAAAAGTAAGGTATTGCAAATTATTAAAGCGATATTTTCATTCTGCGGGATGCAGATTTTAATTTTGAAGTTTCTATTCTCAATCATTTTTTATTTTTTCAACCTTTGTTTTGTCCGGAGTGAGTCACTTCCTCTGTATAATCATGAAACTCCGTTCAATAGCGTAGATACAATGTGGCAGGGATATAACCCTCGGCTTGAAAATTTAGAAACTGAAATTCTCAAAGAATGGGAGCAAGACGATGTTATTTTAAGAGTTATTCGATATCGTATTGGTGAGTTTAAAGGTAAGAGGGCAATGATGGCTGGTGTTTATGGATTTCCCAAGGGTGCCCAAACTGTCCCTGGTTTGCTGCAAGTTCACGGTGGCGGTCAGTATGCGGATCATCGAGCGGTCTTTTCCAATGCGAAAAGGGGGTATGCCACTCTCTCCATTGCCTGGGCTGGTCGTATTTCTGCCCCCGGATACTCCGTAGCTCCCAACGAGGTTAAATTATTTTGGGCGGGCAAATCTGATGACCCAAAGTATAAATTAACCACCGATTGGGGAGCCCTTGATGCCTACCATGCACCGAGTCGAAATGGGAAAGATGCATTTTCTTCCATTCCGGTTGCCGAATGGACTATCGATCCTGTTCTTTCTCCCCGAAATAATTCATGGTTCTTGGTCACACTTGCCGGTCGGCGGGGGTTAACCTTTCTGGAGAGGCAACCCGAAGTGGATGGTGAAAAGCTGGGAGTTTATGGCCATTCAATGGGCGGGAAGCTCACGGTAATGATTGCAGGAGCCGATGAGAGAGTAAAGGCAGCAGTCCCCTCATGCGGAGGAATAAGTGACAGGTATTCTGTTAACGAATTACATTCAGCTACCGTAAGTGACCCTCCCAGTTTAAGGAGAGTTTCTTGTCCCATTTTTTTCCTTAGTCCAGCCAATGATTTTCATGGACGTATCAACGATTTGGAAAAAGCAGTTGGGGAAATTCAGACAAAGGACTGGCGTGTCTCCTGTTCTCCCCATCATAATCATCAAGATACTCCTCCCTACGAAGTAGCCACCCAAATTTGGTTCGATCAGCACCTCAAGGCTACCTTTAAGGCACCTAAAACTCCCCAAGCTGAAATTATTTTGAAGCAGGGAATGCTACCGCAGTTCTCTGTCCGCCCTGATCCAAACCGAAAAGTTCGCAGTGTAGAGATTTATTTTACTCAGCAAGGAATTCTACAGGAGCCTGGAGGGACCAAAGATGATTCTCGCAATACCAAGCATCGATTTTGGAAATTCATTGAACCCCAAAAAGATTCAAACTCAGTGGTTTGGTTGGCTGATTTGCCGATTTTCTCCGTAGAACGGCCGGTCTGGGCCTATGCAAATGTCTTATATGACTTGGAGGATACAATTGTGGGAGCTGGTTACTATTATGGCACATATGAGACTAAGACCTTAAATCTTTCTTCCTTACTCCAAGTGATCTCCCCTGACAAACTTTCCAATTCTGGTACTTCGTTACCGAAAGCAAGGGACTTTATGATTGAAGAATTTAATGCTTCCTGGAGAAAGGATTGGTTTGCTTACAATTCAAATAAATGGGGGGTTCGGACGAACAAACTTTATGAACCGAGATACTCTGCTCCAGGTCCCACATCTCGCCTAAGTCTTGAAGTTAGCACTGAAATGACCAACAAAATGGTCTTATGGCTTGATGGATATGGGGTGGAATTTAAAGTTTTGGGCAGTGGTACATGGCAACGCTTTAGTTTTCCATTATCAGCACTTAAAAATGGTGAGGGGAAATCTTTACCATCTTGGTCAGGAGTTCGTGAACTGCGTTTGGATGATGTTGAAAAATTAGAACTACCCAGGGGAAGCAAGGGCAGTGCCGTCAAAATTGGCTCCCCTTGGGTTGGGGAGCCCCCCGAATTTAGGAACCTTAGATGGATACGGTAGGAAATGGGTAGCTTTTTCTCAAAATTGTTTTTCAGTACTTTTTAGATGAATTCGTAATTTGACAAAGATTCACATTATTTCCTAGGGTTTAGTTGTTATGCCTGGACCCAAGCCAAAAGTTCTCTTTGTCGATGACGAAGAAGCCATTTTAAAGGCCTTTAAATTAAACCTAGGGCGAAAGTATTCAGTATTTATCGCTGAATCTGGAAACGAAGGGTTGCGTGTCCTTGAAGAAGAGGGGCCTTTTGAAGTAATCGTTTCGGATTTTTCGATGCCAGGAATGAATGGTGCAGATTTCCTTGAAAAAGTCAGAGAGCAGAACAAAGAAGTGGTAACCATGCTTCTGACGGGCCAGGCAAACTTTGATGATTTGTGCGATGTTGTTCGCCGTGGAGAGATATTCCGCCTGCTTGGAAAACCTTGCTCTCCTAAGGCCCTCGACGAAAATCTCCAGCAAGCTCTAAGGCAACATCAGTTAATTTCTGCCGAAAAAGAATTACTGGAAAAAACTCTCAACGGTGCTATCGGTGCGATTACATCTTTGTTATCCGCGGCGAATCCCTTGTTTTTTGGACGAGCCCAGCGAGTCAAGACCTTGGCTATAGAAGTTGCCAGAGAACTTAAAATTGACCACGGATGGCGTTTGCAAGTGGCGGCAGACTTTTGCTACCTCGGTTACCTGACTTTACCTCAGGATTCTCAGCAAAATGTCTACGATGGAGGTGAGCTGACACCTGAAATGCAAAAAATCATTGTAAGTTTTCCCTCCTTTGTGAGTAATTTACTTAAGGACATACCCCGGCTAAACAAGATTCGAAAAATTATCGAATTTATTCAGGCTGATTATGAGGATACTGTTGGTGAGTTCCATGATGAGCGAAGGATTGCTTCGATTATTCGCTTGGCTCAGGAATATGACCAATATGAAACCAAAGGTTACTCGAAGGGCGAAATCTTTGAAAGTTTAAGACCCTTGGAAACTATTTTTCTTCCCGGTAGTTTAGATGCCCTGGCCAATACCCGAGAACTGCATGGTGGCTTTATGGATCCAAGTAAAGTCAGCCCAGCCAACTTAAAGCCAGGTATGCGCTTAATGGAGGAACTTGTTTTGTCGGATGGTAAGATGCTGGCTCCTTTAGGATCAATGGTCAGCCTGTCTTTTATTCAGATGATCCAAAGCCATTTGGCCGCGTTGGGAGAAGCCGTTTTCCCAGAAACCATAGAAGTACTAGCCTGATTAGCTAGTGGAGTGCTTG
>JABBBW010000011.1:0-208 GCA_018607205.1 Opitutales bacterium
GAATCCAATCGCTACCATTGCAAGCAAGTTAAAGGCTTACAGGAGGTTCACCCCTCACTTCCTTAGGTAAGGGAAGTGAGTAAGGGGTTAATCTAATTTTGTGGCTCTTCGGCGATCGATTTAATTTTTAGATCGCGCAACTGGCGCTCGGTCACTTCGCCCGGGCTGTCGGTCATTAAATCCTGTCCCTTTTGAGTTTTGGGAAAGG
>JABBBW010000011.1:218-641 GCA_018607205.1 Opitutales bacterium
CCACATTGAAAAGTAAACCAATGAATAGAGCCAACCTCCAAAGAGGGCCATCATTTTGGGACCACCATCTGCTGCCCATTTTTCAAGTATCGCACCCTTTTCCTCTTCAGGGACGAAGTTTGCCAATTCCCTAAGATAATCATGGCGGATTTCAACTGTTATCAGAAGAGTGGCCCAGCCAAGCAGGCAGTAAATTATGCAGGTCGCCCAGTTAGGCAGGGGTAACCTTTTAAAATGTCGAAGGAAGAGAAACAGAGGGGGGATAAGACACCATCCCGTGTACAAAACGAGGGAATAATCAAAGGGCGGGCTGGGTACCATATCAGTTAAATTAAGAATCCAATCGCTACCATTGCAAGCAAGTTAAAAGCTTACAGGAGGTTCACCCCTCACTTCCTTAGGTAAGGGAAGTGAGTAAGGGGT